>CAZRXJ010000132.1:0-5986 GCA_964604025.1 uncultured Saprospiraceae bacterium
ACGCTTGATACACCTGATGAAGGAAGTATAACCATATCTGGTACTGATATAACAAGTCTTAACGAAAGAGAACTGGCTAACTTTCGTAATCAAAGGATCGGTTTTATATTCCAATTTCATCATCTATTGGCTGAATTTACAGCTCTTGAGAATGTTTGTATCCCAGCATTTATATATGGCAGAGATGAAAATGAAACCATAGAAAGGGCTAAAGAATTGTTAGCCTATCTTGGTCTTGATCAGAGGTTTACCCATAAGCCTAATGAGCTATCTGGAGGAGAACAACAGAGAGTAGCGATAGCCAGATCACTCATCAACAAACCTGACATCGTATTCGCAGATGAACCAACAGGCAATCTTGACGATCATACATCAGAACATTTATTTCAATTATTGATTAAGTTGCGTCGAGATTATAATCAGACTTTTGTCTTAGTGACGCATAGCAAAGATATAGCAAGTCGCTGTGACAGGACTCTGTTCCTTAGTAACAAACAGCTAGCACATGACCTCGCCTAAAAAAGGCAAATCAAAACCATTCGAAGATCTTCTATTTAAGTTCTCGGATGTACCTAGGTATCTTAAAGACTACTTATCAAATGTCATCGATCTCAAAAAAGGGGTTGACGCTCAGGCCACCATCAACGATATAAAGAACAACAGTTCGTTAGCGGGAGCCAATGCATGGATGTTGATGTGTTCCATTGTTATTGCCTCTATAGGATTAAGTCAGAACTCTCAAGCCCTCATTATAGGGGCCATGCTTATATCTCCGCTGATGTCACCGATATTGGGTATAGGCCTTTCCATTGGTGTTAATGATATGGTGACGCTGCGCAACTCACTGTCCCATTTTGCTATTGCAATTATCATTGCACTATTGACGAGCTACATATATTTTGAATTAACTCCATTTGATGAGATAACAAGTGAGATATCAGCCAGAACTAAGCCTACTTTCTTAGATATCTTTGTTGCTATTTTTGGTGGCTTCGCCGGTATCATCAGCATCGCCAGGAAAGACGTATCGACTACCCTTCCAGGTGTAGCAATTGCTACAGCTTTGATGCCTCCATTGTGTGTTACAGGATTTGGAATGGCGCATGGTGATTGGGAGATGGCTTCGGCATCTTTCTATTTGTTTTTTCTAAATACTTTCTTTGTAGCCCTCTCGACTTATCTCATCGTACGATATCTCAAGTTTCCTTATAGACATTACCTCGACAGCAAAAAAGAAAAACTCAATATTGCATTGATCATCGGATTTAGTTTAGCACTTATGATTCCAAGTCTGGGGATATTCTTCAATGTACTCGAAGATCATCGTATCGAATCTAACCTTAAAATATTCACCAAAGAATGTCTGGGCGTTAATAGCATATACTTAGATAGTTATAATCATGAGAAAAACATCACAACTGGTGAATCAACACTATTTTTAAAAGTCTATGGGGATGCTATCTCAGATCTACAAATCCCAGAATACGAACAATGTCTTTCTAAATTAGGAGATAAAAATGATGCAAAGTTCAATATCAAAATCATATCTACTTCCGAGGTAAAGCTAGATGATGTAGAGATCATAGAACAGAACCTTGCTTCGATAGCTTCAGAATTAGAAAAAAGTCAACAAGAACGAATCAACAACAACAACCTAATCAATTACTACAAAGCATCTCATATTGATAGTCTATTATTTGATCAGATCAGAGATGAGGTGAGAGCATTATATCCCAATATTGAAAGGTTTGGGCTGGCTAATATTCACAATACCAACTTCGTCAATACCACTCATGATCTTCCCACCTTGATGGTCAACTGGAGTAACCAGGCCAATAATCAGATTGTAGGAAATAATAGTCGATTAACCTCCTATCTAAAGGAAAGACTCAACGTCGATAGTATCTACTTGATCAACTATTAACTTTCTAATTATAAATTTCCTTTTTAATACATAGGTCAGGATAATCTTTTTGCAATACACAATTGTATAGTGACTGCTCCTCAGAAGTGAGCAAGTAAGGTTGATGGACTTTATCTACAGGCACTTCAGCTAGCGCTGGTATCCAATGCTTCACAAAACTTCCATCTGGATCATACCGCCTTGCTTGAGTAATCATGTTAAGATATCGACTTTCACGTGGATCATTGCCGATCCCGGCTATATAATTCCAGTTGCCATAATTACTACATGGGTCATAGTCTATCAACAAGGATTCAAAATATTCTGCCCCCATTTGCCAATTGAGCTTTAGGTCATTGACTAAGAAACTTGCAACACTTTGCCGAGATCTATTGGACATATATCCTGTGGTGTTCAGTTCGATCATAGCAGCATCAACGAAAGGCATCCCCGTACGACCTTCACACCATATTCTAAATAGCGATTCATCCTCTGTTAAATCATTTCTCACCTCTTGCTTGATACCTCCTTTCTTAAAGATATCGTTACCATGCTTCTTACCCATCAATCTTAGAAAGTCTCTCCAGAGCAATTCAAAGAAAAGATGATAAGTACTATCATTTTTAGTGCGCTCGGATTCATACTTTTTCAACTCATGATAGATAGTCTTGGGTGAGATACAACCATGTGCCAAGTAAAGCGAAAATCGTGTTGAGTAATCTCGCCCTAAGAGATTGTTCTTAGTGTGTTTATAAGTGGCCACACTATCAGTTCCCCAGAGATAATATTGTAATCGAAGAAGTGCTTGTTCTTCTCCTCCTTTTGAAGTGGCATTTTGAGCTACTTCTATTTCTTCATCTGTAAATCCCCAAGTATGCATCGAAGGCATATCGCCTACTTCTATATCCTCGGTGTACATGTCTATATGATCAGGTACAGAGATGGGTTTTCTCACCTGCACAATCTTTTCAACTTCTTTTCTGAATTGTGTATAAGTATCTGGCGTATGAGTGATAGGAAAAGGTAAGTCAGCGGTATAATACAACATCTTACCTCTTGAGTATCTAACTTCCTGGCCGATCTCCCATAGATTACTTTCTAATTTGTCTTGAACCTTTAATTCTTCATCTGTTCTTTCTCTGTTGCAGTAGACCCAGCTGGTCTTAAGTTCTTTGGCTATAGTAAAGACCTCATCTTCAGGATGACCTATCCTGATGATCAACTCCGTTCCGAGATCCTGAAGAGACTGTTGCAATGCTGATATAGATTCTAATATGAATTGAGCTCTAAACTTGTCGGTCTTTCGCAATCCAAAATACGTTCTACTCGTAAATACTCTCGAATCAAAAACATATACTGGATACACTTCACCTCCAGAACTTATAGCCTCTAGCAATGCTTCATTGTCATGAACTCGTAGATCATTGCGAAACCATACTATGACTTTTTTCTTATTCATACTAGTTCTAAAGGGTAAACAGAGAATTCTTTAAAGTGTTTTATTTGGTGATAAGATTAATTTTGTGGCTGATGCTAAAGTAAAGATCATGAATAGAACATCATTTATTTGGAGTAAGATTTTACTCTTTATACTAATCATTATATCGATTCTATATTGTAAGCCTGATACTCCAGAACAAAAAGAGATAGATAAGCGTCATGATGAGATTATGGTGATCCACGATGAAGTTATGCCATTGATGAAAGATATTTATGGGCTCAAAAAACAATTAAAAAAATCATCGCAAAGCCCAGATACACAAGCACTCATCCTTGCCCTAGAAGAAGCAGATGAAGTGATGATGGATTGGATGGCTAACTATGACAAGCCAAGCTCAACCGATACAGGATATAAAGATTATCTTGAACAACAAATGAAGGATGTCATGAACGTGAAAGAAAAAATGTTAAGCTCAATAAAACAAGCCAATAAATATTTGCAATAGCATGAAGATTATACCTCACTTTATTTTAGGGCTTCTTCTGTTCACGGTGACTTGGTCATCGTGTGGCAAGCAACAGCCGACTACACTTCCATTTATTGGAGATAGAGTCGATCTTGATGGCAGTAAAGTTGTTCATAAGATCCGACCATTTTCATTTACCAATCAGCTTGGTACAGTAGTCAACAATGAGACATACAAGAACAAAATTCATATAGTGGACTTTTTCTTTACCTCATGTCCCACGATATGCCCCTATGTCGCAGCACAGATGAAGCGCATCCAAGAGCACACGTCAGATTATGGTGATGTCATGTTGATATCTCATACCATAGATCCAAAACGAGATAGCATCGCAATCTTAAAGCAATATGCAGATAAGATAGGTGCTGATCACAACCTTTGGCATTTTCTCAGAGGGCCTAAAGACGAGATAATGGAGATCGCTAATGAGGATTACTTCATAGCCGCTTTAGATTCACCTGATGCTCCAGGTGGGTTTGATCATAGTGGGAAGATCATACTCTTAGACAAGGAAGCTAAGATTAGAGGGTTCTGTGATGGTACTGACCCAGATTCAGTTACTGAATTTCTAAGAACCATCGATCAATTGAGAAGCACATATGAATAAGGTTAACCTTTTCTTATTACTATCATTCATACTCGTGTCTTCTTGCAAAAAGGAGAAGTATACTCAAGGAAAAAGAATCTATAAGTCATTATGCAGCAACTGTCACATGGATGATGGTAATGGTCTAGGCCAAATGTATCCTCCACTTCAGAGTTCAGTCTATCTATATGATAAAATTAACGAGTTAACATGTCTGATCAGAAATGGAAAACAAAGTAGTCATCTTTCTACAGTAGTCATGCCAGCACATAAGGCTCTGCGTGAAGCAGAACTAAGTAATCTAATCAATTATCTAAGCTACCAGTGGGGAGATCAACGCGCTTTATCTATAACCAACATACGCGAACAAATAAAAACTTGCCCATAGTTAAGAACATCCAGATCGTAGGACATGTCTGCCATGACAAAGTAGAAAGTGGATATATCCTTGGCGGCACAGCATCATATAGCGCTATGTTTGCTAAAAGATTATGTCATTCTGTAGACCTCCTCACGAGTTATGGACCTGACTTCCTTTTTGCCCAAGACTTTTTAGAAAAAAACATCTCAGTTACCGTTACCTCAAGTGACCAGTCCACTATATTTGAAAACATATATTCAGACAATGGTAGAACTCAATATCTCCATAGTAAAGCATCGGATATCACTTTGGACAATCGTACGATTATAGAATCATCAGATATACTATTACTATGTCCGATCACCAATGAAATTATAATTGACGATGTTGCCATATCTAATTATAAAGGGCTAAAAGCTGCCACCATTCAAGGATGGCTCAGAGGGTTTGACGAAAATGGATTAGTCAGAGCAGCATATCCTGATATGTCTGTATTTTCTAATCTTAACATTGTGATAATGAGCGATGACGACATAGAATCATTTTCCAATAATCTAATTGAAATGATAAAAAACTTGGTCCAAACTGTCGTTATAACAAAGGGTGAAGCTGGTGTAGAAATTTATCAATCAGGACAAGTAAACACCTTCCCTTCTTACGCCACAGAACCTGTTGATCTTACAGGTGCTGGAGATATATTTAGTATTGCTTTCTTATATCAATTTGCAACACATCAAGATATTGAGTCAGCATCTTCATTTGCTCATTCGGCCGCATCGCTCAGTATAGAAGGTATCGGTGTTACGGCCATACCTGTTATAGATGATATAATGGAGCGACAAGAATTGTATTACAAAAGGTATCTTTAGAATTCGCAAACAATGATGTTATGACAAATCTCTTTATTCCAATATTCTTAATCGCCTTAGTAATATCGTGTAAACCAGAGACTCCCAAATCTTCGATTGAGCAAGAATCCGCAGCATCTTTTAGATCAAATCCCATAAAAGTTATAAAGCAAGATGTCACATCATTGGCTATCGGGTCGGCAGCGCCAGACTTTAACCTGCCAGGAGTGGATGGCCACTATCATCAACTTTCAGACTATAGCGATGCAGAAGCATTGTTAGTTGTATTCACTTGCAATCACTGTCCGACAGCGCAAGCAT
>CAZRXJ010000133.1:0-5973 GCA_964604025.1 uncultured Saprospiraceae bacterium
ATCTAAATCAATCACTTATGTAAATATCCATCGAAAAAATGGTATTGGCAATAAAATGAACCATAGAATATCTTGTTTTTTGCTTCTGCTTAACTTGATATATTATGGTTTTGGTTTTGCATCTTCAAAATGACCTATATCAATACCTTATTTTCGAAACGTGTTGATAGACCTGATTTGAGTAGGATCATCTGTTCTGCTAATAAATGCATTTAACAACCTGCTTATTTTTGACAAATGGTTTCCGTCCTTGGCATGTAAGTGAAGGAAATAGGATGAGTCATAAGTGAGGGAATCCCACAGAAAGAAGATGGCTTGTGAGGTTAGCAAGAAGTCGAGCGCCTTCCTGATTATGCTCAAAAATTCAGTCCTTGACCTACAAAGAAAAGGAATGAGTTAGGGTATTACACCCTCCATTATCAGAATTATTCTCATCTTTTGATCCTAAAATTATAGGCATGAGAATCTTAATATGGGTCGCTACGATCTTACTTTCATTTCAGCTGATGGGACAGCCGGTCGAAGAGTCACCTTTGGTGGAAGAAGGTGAAGGGCCTTACAATCAACTGATCATCAGAGGAGCAACTTTGATCAATAGTACTGGCGCACCACCTATAGGACCAGTAGACGTTGTTATAGAAGATAATATCATTGTTGATATACAAACAGTGGGTTATCCAGGAGTCGCTATTGACAGCGCAAGAAGACCTCAATTAAAAGAAGGCGGAAGAGAAGTGGATGCAGAAGGCCAATATGTACTTCCAGGACTTGTAGACATGCATGGACACATCGGTGGTCGGTGGCAAGGTGCAGGTGGTGAGTATGTCTTTAAGCTTTGGATGGCACATGGTATCACTACGATCCGCGATCCTAGTTGTGGCAATGGCCTTGACTGGGTATTGAAGCATAAAAAACTTAGCGAAGAGAATAAGATCACTGCTCCCAGAATACAAGCATATACAGCCTTTGCTCAGGGTGAGATGGATCCAATCAGTACGCCAGAGCAGGCGCGTACTTGGGTACGTAACAATGCAGCTAAGGGAGCAGATGGAATCAAGTTTTTTGGACTTCCACCTAAGATATTTGCGGCGGCATTAGACGAGAACAAAAAGCTTGGGCTTGGATCTGCATGCCACCATGCACAGTTGGAAGTAGCTCGTTGGAATGTCCTGCACTCCGCAAGAGCAGGACTGACATCGATGGAGCATTGGTATGGATTGCCAGAGGCCTTGTTTGAAGATCGGACAGTGCAAGACTATCCATTAGATTATAATTATCAGAATGAGCAGCACCGCTTTGGAGAAGCGGGGCGACTATGGAAGCAAGCAGCCGAACCGCATTCTGAACATTGGAATAATGTGATGAATGAACTCATAGAACTAGACTTCACGCTAGATCCAACATTTAACATCTACGAAGCCAGTCGTGATCTGCATAGAGCACGTCGTGCCGAATGGCATGAAGATTATACACTTCCGACTCTATGGAGATTCTATCAACCCAGTAAGATATCTCATGGATCATACTGGCACTTCTGGGGTACAGAGGAAGAGGTAGATTGGCGTAACAACTATCAGTTGTGGATGACCTTCATCAATGAATATAAAAATCGTGGTGGAAGAGTAACTGCTGGTTCTGACTCAGGATTTATATTTCAATTGTATGGTTTTGCCTACATCAGAGAATTAGAATTACTTCGTGAAGCGGGATTTCATCCGCTTGAGGTAATCCGTGCTGCTACACTTAATGGCGCTGAAGCACTTGGTATGGATGATGAGATCGGCAGTATAGAAGTTGGAAAAAAAGCAGACCTAATTATTGTAGAAGAAAATCCACTACAAAACCTTAAAGTGCTGTATGGTACTGGTGCGATTAAGTTAACGGAAGACAATGAAGTGATCCGCGCAGGTGGAGTCAAGTATACGATCAAGGATGGGATCATCTATGATGCAAAGCAACTTCTTAAAGATGTTAAGGCAATAGTTGACGAGGCGAAGGGAGATGAAGGATTTGAATTATTGCAACCCGGGATTAAGAAACAAGTTAAACCTTAGATAAGTATGGTGTTATAGGTTTTTTCAATTGCGATCGATTAGAAAATGATAATCTTAGATTTAGATGATACAATCTTTGAAACGAGATCCATGAATCCGACAATTTTTGATTCAGCAATCTCTGTTCTTAGTCGATACTACAATTCTGATAAAACTGAAATCGAATCGACCGAGGTTATCGAAAAAATATGGTCAATTCCTATTGATCAAGTGTTTGCAGAATATGACACTCCTGATTCAGTTGTTTCAGAGTTTTTTGAACAGATAAGCTTGATTGATTATAAGTCATTGAAGATCAAAGCATTCGAAGATTATAAAGAAATCAAAACAATTCTAACTGGTAAGATATTAGTTACTACAGGGCTTGTCGAATTGCAAATGGCAAAAATAAAGGCATTGAATATAGAGGCTGATTTTGACTCTATTCATATTGATGATCCCCGACAAAAACCAAGAGATACTAAGAGTCAGATATTTAAGCGAATTATAAATAAAACTAAAAAAGATCCCGAAGAATTCTGGGTAATAGGAGATAACCCTGATTCGGAAATTATAGCGGGTCGAGAATTAGGAATGAGAACTATTCAAAGAATATCAAAAACAAAAAGATCATCAGAATTTGCTGATTACCAGATTAAATCATTTGAAGAATTGACCGCTATAATGAATTGAATTATCATTGGCAGTACAACGATATATTTCTTGTCATGTAATTAGAGTCTTAGATTAAAAAAGAAAGAATGAATTTTAAATTATTAGTTGTTTTAACATGCTTGTTTTGCGGTGGGTTGGATGCACAAGATACTGGCCCAAATACTGAGCGAGATACAACACCTGTCGTAACATCAGAAGCAACATCAAAGAAAGTTAATAAAAAAGATACCACTCATATCGGTAATTTTTTCAAAGAACCTATCACACCCGATGAGGGCATATTTGATGTATACGAAGAAGATGACAAGATCTACTTCGCTGTACCCAATGACTTGTTAGAAGTAGATATGTTGCTTGTGACAAGGATCGCTGAGATACCTTCTAATCTTAGTCCTTATCTCAACGCAGGATCGAAGATGGGAGAGCAAGTAGTGCATTGGCAAAAGCGCAAGAACAAAATCTTACTACGCATCAAGTCTTATGCAAATACTTCAGATGAATCTGACCCTATCCACCTCTCTGTCGAGCGCAATAACTTTGAACCCATCGTGGCTGCTTTCAAAATTGAAACGATGAGTGAAGATTCTTCTAAAAGTCTAATTGAGGTAACCAATTTGTTTTCAGATGATATCAAGGCTTTATCAGGTATGCGGAGTAGATTAAGAAAAGATTATAAAGTAAAATCTCTCGATAAGAAGCGGTCAATGATCGAATCTGTAAAGAGCTATCCGATCAATATAGAAGTCAAGCACATCATGACTTACAATGTCGGTGAACCGCCATCACAATCTCAGACAGAGACGATCAGTATGTTAATGAATCAGTCCTTCATATTGCTGCCAAAGGATAAGATGACACCAAGATTATATGATGAGAGAGTAGGGTGGTTCACAGTGTCACAGTATGATTATAGTTCTGACAAATTGAAATCAGATCGTAAAAGTTATATCCGAAGATGGAGATTAGAGCCAAAAGATAAGAGGGCTTATGCACAAGGCAAATTAGTCGAACCTGTAAAACAAATAGTTTACTATCTCGATCCCGCAACTCCATTAAAATGGCGCAAGTATTTCCGACAGGGCATCGAAGATTGGAATGAATGTTTTGAATCTGCAGGATTCAAAAATGCAATTGTTGCAAAGGATCCGCCTACACCCGAAGAGGACCCAGAGTTTAGTCCAGAAGATGCTCGCTATAGTGTTGTCAGGTATGTGGCTTCAACGACACGTAATGCGGTTGGTCCAAGTGTCTCTGATCCGAGAACTGGAGAGATATTAGAAAGTGATATCATCTGGTATCACAATCACTTAAGATCATATCGCAATAGATATCTGCTGGAGACTGGCGCGGCTAATCCAAAAGCAAGAACACTTATTACACCCGAAGAAGAGATAGGAGAGATGATGCGTCGCGTGATCTCACATGAGATCGGACATGCACTTGGGTTGCCACACAATATGAAGGCAAGTAGTGCATATCCAGTTGACTCTTTAAGGTCCGGCAGGTTTACTCAGAAGTATGGTATCGCCACTACTATCATGGATTATGCTCGATATAATTATATAGCACAACCAGGTGATCAAGGGATAAGATTTATAAGACAACTTGGGCCGTATGATCACTACTCGATAGACTGGGGTTATAGATACATCGATGATGTTGAGCAGCCAGAAGACGAACTTACAACTACAAGAGGGTGGATTAATGCAAAAGGAGATGATCCAGTTTTTATGTTTGGTGGACGTAATCGTTATGATCCTGATTCGCAAACAGAAAGCATAGGAGATGACAATATGAAGGCTAGCGAATACGGTATCGCTAACTTAAAAAGAGTAACACCTAATCTGATTAAGTGGACTACTACACAAGGAGAAAATTATGGAGAATTGAGCGAACTCTATAGAGAGCTCTTATCTGTATGGAGGAGATATGTCAATCATGTAATTTATAATATCGGAGGGATACATCAGACGTTAAAAACAACTGACCAATCTGGGCCAGTTTATAATTATGTCTCCAGAGAAGACCAAGATCGGGCATTAGATTTTTTAGATGAACATCTTATAAAGACACCGAGCTGGTTGATGCCAGAAGAAATAATTTCCTTAATAGGGTATAGTGGTCGTGTCGACGGCATATATTCATTTCAATATGATGCATTGAAGAGAGTCTTGGATGATCGTCGGATGTTTAGGTTGTCTGAAGCTGAAGTGTTAGGAGCCGATGTCCCTAGTGTGTCAGAAGTAATCGGACGAATTAGCAATTCTGTATTTGCAGCTAATCCAGATCGCCCAAGAAGACAGCTCCAAAGACAACTTGTAGAGTTATTAATTGCTAAGACAGAGCCAGAAGCTTATGAGCAGATGAAGACGAGTGAACTTCCCGCTATCTATAGAATGCAATTAAAAAAACTACAGAATGAATTAGCTCAAAAGATATCTTCTACCAGTAACATTATGCAGGCGCATTATGAAGACCTGAAGTATCGGATTGATTATGCATTTGACAAGTAGCACTTGGTTTTGATGTATGATTTGGTTCTTAGAATTAATTAAAAATCAAAATCTTCTCTGAGCACGCATACTGTTAAGTAGTAGTAGCTTTGTGCGCTTATGAATAAAGGGATAGTATTTATACTCATTGCGACATTGTCATTCGCCATCATGAATGTGTTAGCCAAGTCATTGAGTAACCTACATCCGATGCAAGTCGTCTTTTATAGAGCGATGGGCACTTTCGTTTTCATTATGCCCTACATGTTGTATCGCAAAGTATCTATAATCGGCAATCACCCAAAGTTACTGAGCTTAAGAGCGATCTTTGGATTGATCTCATTGGCAACATTCTTTATGGCGATTAAGATTATGCCTTTGGGATCAGCAATATCTCTTCGATATGTAGGCCCTATTTTTGGGGCCATTCTCGCTTTTTATTTTCTAAAGGAAAAGGTGAATCAATGGCAATGGCTGAGTTTTATAATAGCTTTTGCAGGAGTCGTTGTCTTAAAAGGATTTGACTTGAGGATTAGTTATTGGGGTTTGTTTCTTTCTCTGACCTCTGCATTTTTCCTTGGCATTGTCTTCGTTCTTATTCGTTATCTGGCAACAAGAGAACACTATATGACAATCATCAATTATTTTATGGGTATTTCAATATTGGCGAGTTTAACTTTCATCCATCATTGGCGCATGCCCATACATAATGAATGGTACGCTGTCGTCTTTATTGGAATCTTTGGCTTGATCGGTCAGATCTTTATGACACG
>CAZRXJ010000134.1:0-5949 GCA_964604025.1 uncultured Saprospiraceae bacterium
AATACTTATCTAAACTTGTCAATCCGACGATTATGACTCAACCAAACCGGTGGCTACTATTTGCGGTGGCATTGATCACCATAGTGATTAGCTTTACATGGTATAATCCTAAGGTCTTTGGCAAGGCTTGGATGGGCACCGCCGAGATAGACGAAGAAAGAACTCAATCCAGCAACATGTTTAAGATATTTGGCTTGACCTATCTGCTCAGCTTGTTTGCGGCGTATGTGCGCTCACCTAATATAGTTTATTAAGCAGTTATCATACAGCTATTCTTGGGCGAAGAAGCACTTAACGATCCTAATTCGACTATGAGCACTTTCGTAAATGACTTTATGGTAACATATGGCGATAGACATAGGACATTCGGTCATAGCATCATTCACGGCATCGAAACTCCCCTATTATATGGTCTTGCATTCATCGATATTAACTCTTATTTGAGAGAAGGCCGTTTAAGTATGCGCTCACATATAGGTGACTAGATTGTATAGACTAAGACTCCAAAGCCTCTAATTGTGTCATGATTTTATCTGCTTCTGCTGTCTTGAGATCCGCGGCTGTCCTATCTGTCTTAGAAAGCCTGAATGCTTCTTCCATCAGTTTTTTGTACTCCGCTCTTAACTTATCTGCTGGTGATTTCTTTTTAAATAGTCCTAACATTACTATATACTTTCTATCTCGATAACAGAAAAGCATGACAATAGTTCTTGACATATATTAGCAGCATGAACAAGCTTCTGGCTCATATCAACATTGGACATCTAAAGGCTCCAATAGATCATCCTTCAATAGAAGATTTTGCGGGTAACCTCGATAGGATAAATCTTCTCGCTGAAGAAAGTCCAGGTTTCGTCTGGAGATTAAAAGATGAGCATAACAATGCGACGTCGTTTAATCCATATAACAATGAACTGATCATCGTCAATATCTCAGTATGGAGATCTTTAGAAGCACTAAAGCAATATGCCTATCATACTGAGCATATGTCATTTTTCAAAAGAAGGCATGAGTGGTTTGAATCAACGGACAAACCACATATGTGCCTGTGGCCTATAGAAGATAACATCATGCCAGACGCCAATGAAGGAAAGAAAAGATTAGATCATTTATGGGCGAACGGAGCATCCTCATATGCATTTGATTATAAAACAATCACCCAATATTGGAATTCATAAGGAGCTCTGGATTACATCAATAATATGATACTTTCAATTTTCAAATTAACATTATTATACCTTTGGATTGAATTATGAAGTTTTTCCATTTTACAATTTTTTCGATATTTATAATTTCTAATTCTCTTGCACAAAAGACAGAAGTATGGATGGACTCTCTTGACTTCGTGTATTTGGATGAGATATTGGTTCATGCGATATATGATGTACGCTATGCTTCAGAACATAACTTCGTAGGTACAAGAGTGAAAGGCTACAAATCACAAAGACTTGTGCTCACAAGAACTTCTGCTCAAGCCTTGAGAAAGATAGAAATACTACTTTATAACAAAGGATACGGCTTAAAGATATATGATACTTATAGACCTCAGACAGCAGTTAATCATTTTATCGATTGGGCTAAGGATCCTTCTGACACACTTACAAAACATGAATTTTATCCTCGACAAAATAAAAAACACCTCTTCAAATTAGGATATATATCTTCTCGATCTGGTCATAGCCGAGGAAGTACAATAGACTTAACCATATATAACTTATCTGATGGATCTGATGTAGACATGGGCAGTCCCTATGATTTCTTTGGAGAAATATCGCATCACAGTTATCAAGATATATCTATGTCTCAAATGAAAAATCGTCTTTATCTAAAGACGGCTATGTCCAAGGGTGGATTTAGATCTTATGCTAAGGAGTGGTGGCATTACACACTAAGAAAGGAACCATATCCTAAGACCTTCTTTGATTGTATAGTGGAGCCATAATGCTACACAAATGTCAAGGAGCACCTTGGGCGTCCTTTTATCTACTTCGCTATTCTATATTTTACAAAATTGATTCTATCTTTTGCCCCAATTCAAACTCTTATGAAATATTGGATCTCTGTCATACTTATACCACTACTATTTGCCTATTGTAGCCCACCCATCGAACATGTAGAAGAGATAGTTATCACTAATGTAAATGTCGTCACCACTGTTCCAGCGGTTACAATAGAAAAAAAAGAAGCAGTAGTAATCAGAGATAACAAGATTTATAAAATAGGATCACATCGCCCATCTTCTAAGGCCACGATTATAGATGGAACTGACAAATACTTGATGCCTGGATTGACCGAGATGCATGCTCACATACCAGTCGTTACAGAAGGTAATGATACACTACTCAAAGAGACGCTCTTCTTATATCTATCACAAGGTATAACTAATATAAGAGGTATGTTAGGGGATCCATTTCATCTTGAATTAAAAAAATCTATAGCTAGCAATGAGATTCTGAGCCCAAGAGTATATACGTCCAGCCCATCTATGAATGGCAACAGTATACCAACTGTCGAAGAGGCTCGCGATAAAGTAGTTCAATATAAAAATGACGGATATGACTTCTTAAAAATCCATCCAGGTATCAAACTTGAAGTATGGGATGAAGTAGAAAAAACTGCGAAGTCAGCAGGTATACCTTACTCTGGTCACGTGCCAGTACTCGTGGGAATCAGGAGAGCACTTGATGCCCAATATGGTACCGTAGATCATCTTGATGGATTTTTAGAAGGTCTGGTTCCTTCATCTGCTGATGTAGCGCCCGACGCCAATGGTTTCTTTGGTTATAATTTTACGGATCTCGTAGATCTAACTATGATACCTGGTCTTGTCAAAGCCGCTAAGGAAAACAATGTAGCCGTAGTCCCGACTCAATCATTATTTACAAGGTGGTTTTCGCCTACTGATCCGGCTATAATGCTCAATGAACCAGAGATGAAATACATGCCAGCGCAAACAAGATATACTTGGAGACAAAGCAAGTCACGATTGATCAACGATAGCACATATACTGAAGATCAATGGAAGAGATACATCAGAGTACGTACGTTGATTCTCCAAGAAATAGACAAACAAAATGTCACTATTCTTGCCGGTTCGGATGCGCCACAAGTGATGAATGTCCCTGGATTCTCTTTACATCATGAGATGAACGACATGCATGATGCTGGCATATCAACTGAGAAAATTATAATGAGCGCTACTTCTAATCCTGCGGCTTTCTTCTCTGCATCTGACGTATATGGCAATATTGACGAAGGCCTCTCAGCTGATCTCATATTGATCAATAAAAATCCAGTATCCAATATCAAGAACATGTCTTCTATCGAAGCAGTTATTGTTAGAGGAACATTACTTGATAGATCGACGATTGATCATCGACTTGAGGAGATAGCCATAAGAAATCAATAACATAGTCTGAGATAACCTATAGTCTTAGCAAAGCAAATTATTAAGATTTATATTTCTTTTTGACTTCAGAAATGATCGCGTCTAAACAAATCGTAGACTTAACGGGTTAATAAGGTTACAATGTCCAACTGAAAATGGCGACTCCTGAATATCTAATCCGATTAGACCTTAAGATGAGTGTTAAAAACGCATTTTTAATATTGACATGCTTATAATGGATCATATAGATAACATATTATCTTCTGATCTGATAGAGCGTTATATCGCAGGAAATGTTACATCCGAAGAATCACTTAAAGTTGACTTACTTAAGGTAGAACATCCTGCTATCCGAGCGCAAATAAGAAAATTAGAACAAACAGGAAAGCATCATGCTCCTGATCATCCCAATAATATCTCTACCAACAAGAAAGAATGTATCATAAAAAACATATCAGGAGGCAATACATCAGATGCGCCTCCTACATCCGCTCAATCATTAACAAATTATTGGTGGAAAGTAGCTGCTGCCTTGGTAATTGGGATAATGGGGACTTGGATCGTTATGCAAGATAAAGTGAAGGTTGCAAATGAAACAATATTAGAATCCGAAGCTGATATGTCAAAATTAGAAAAAGACTATGAGCAACTTAATGAACAATATGCATATATCAATCATTCTGATACAAAACCATACATGCTTGATGGACAGGCATTTGGAAAAGAAAGCCAAGTGATTATTTATTGGAATGAAATATTAGAAAGATCAAAATTAAGGGTCTTAGAACTTCCGTCCATTTCTTCTAATCAGACTTATCAATTGTGGGCTGATGTTGATGGTCAGATGATAAGTATAGGAGTATTTGATCCAAGTAATGCTATCGAAGATGCTATTGATATGGGTTATCTTAATAATGCTTCTTCACTCAACATTACAGTAGAACCAACAGGTGGCAGTCAACATCCGACTATCCAGACTCTTACAGCATCACTTTCTATATAGCCACTGTATCCTCTATCCATTGTAGATATGATTGACTCGCCTTAGAGACAGGTAGAGCTATAATCTGTGGTACATCGTATGGATGAAGATTTGTAATGATGTTTTCTATTCTTTCGAAGTGAGTATCTGTCGTCTTTAGCAAGATTCTATATTCATTATCAATATTAATCTCTTCTTGCCATTTATAGATACTTGTTATTGAGTCTTGAATCTGAGCACATGCCACTAACCCTTTCTCAATCAAAGTCTTGGCGATCGTTTCAGCCGTTTTTTTGTCAGATGTAGTTGTCATGATTACTAACATATCCTACTCAACTCTATACCAATTCTGCGACCGCCCTAATGCTGGGATGCCGATATATCCTCTAACTTCAAGAACATTATCAATCAACTTTATCCGACACTTATAAGTTTTTCCTGATTCTGGATCAAGTATACGTCCACCTTTCCACGAGTCGCCACTCTTCTTCATATCAGTAACGATCTCAAGGCCAAGAACAGGTTGGTTTTTCTTATCACCTTGGCACAATTCGCAGACTACATCATCTGGCACATCGAGAAGTTTTACAACCTTCCCGAAGTAACTATCACCGCGTTGCTCTATTTCTATGTGAGAGTTGGCTTCACCATCTTTATCATCAATAACTTTCCAAGTTCCTATGATCGAATTCTGTGCGATAATCAATGAAGGAATTAGTCCCAACGCAATTAAAATGAATATCTTCATGAGAGGTATCTATTATTATACAGATAGTAACGATATCCAATATCATACTGTTGTATTAATATCTAAACGTTATGAAAGAATCTGGTTATTCTGGTACGCCAATTTCTAAAAAACTCGGTATCAAAGAGGGCCATATAGTTTCTACGATCAACGCACCTAAAGATTATGTAATCTATCTATCGCCACTCCCTTCGGATGTCACCTTCTCAAAAAAGTTAATGCCCAATAGTGACATTGTTCATGTCTTCGTCCATGACATGGAATCCCTAGAATCTATATATCCTGACATGCTTCAAGCGATACATAAAGATGCCATGATTTGGATCTCTTGGCCCAAAGGTGCATCCAAAGTAAAGACTAATCTCAATCGAGATATCATCAGAGATTATGTATTAGAAAGAGGGTTAGTAGATGTGAAAGTAGCCTCATATGATAATGTCTATAGTTGTCTAAAATTTGTCTATAGACTGAAGGATAGATAATTAAAAAAAATGGACCTCCTCCGTTCTGACAACATTTAGCTCGTCATATTTATAATATTAGTCCTTATTCCAATTTGCCTTTCACTTCACAATGTTATAACCAACAATTATCAGTGCCAGCAAAAAGAGAATTTTTTAAATTTTCCGTAAGAAGATCATATTAAAAAGACAAACAAAAGTATATATGCTTGGTAAAACATGATGTGCAAATGTTTTATCTATTATATTTCGTTTATTAGCTGTTGAAATATAATCTGTCGTTAATGAAACATCTATATATAATCATCGTCACTGTTTTCTTGCTAAGTTCTTGTAAAACTACTCAAGTCGCTACATTACCTGATACAGT
>CAZRXJ010000135.1:0-5948 GCA_964604025.1 uncultured Saprospiraceae bacterium
CAATCTCAATTGTCTTCCTATAGAATTAGTGATTGACGATCTATGTCAAGCTACGCTTACAAAAGAATCTGTTGTTGGATCAGAGTTGTTAGTTTGTGCGCCCAATTTAGAATTAATTGTAGTTGTGTCTGATACAGATACTTTGAAAGGAGAAACATTTCAATTAGGTTCATTTTTGGGCCAGGAGATTGTCTATATACTCTGTGAACCTGATCTTGATATCTGTTGTGAAAACACAATTACACTTGTTGATAATATTGCTCCAATTATAAATTGTACAGATACAATAACTCTTTCTTGCCTTATTGACATAGAACTTTATAGACCAGATGTTGCGGCAGATTGTGGCGATGTAACCTGGAGTGTGCGTGACATAGATTATGTTGACGTATGTAGCAATCCTGAGGTAAGAGGTCACTTGACAAGAGAGTATATAGCAGTAGATGGAGTGGGCAACACTTCTTTGCCATGTATACAAGTTATCAATATCGCTTACGCAAATGTTGATTCTCTTTTAGCGAATAATCGCATTCAATTTCCGATAGATACAGTTATCTCGTGTGAAGACTTTGATCCACTCTTATTTCAATTCCAACTTTTAGGCGAACCTCAGATAGATGAGTTAGTACTTTCGTCAGACCAAAACCAATGTAGTATAACTGCGAGTTTTAGAGATGAAGTTGAAGTTAATAGTGATTGTTTTAAAATTATAAAAAGACATTGGACGATTACAGAACAGATATGTGGACATGAAAGTAGAGAGACAACAGATGTACAAAATATAAGAGTCGAAGATCGAACCGCTCCGACAGCCACAACTTTAGAAGATACCATAGTGATCAATACCAGCGTGTACGATTGTTTTGGATATTTTAATCTCTCAGAGGTAGATTTGATTATAAAAGATAACTGTCAAGATCCTGAATCTATAAGACATTCTTTGATTGTAGATGGACAACCATTCATGTCTTTTGATTCTTTACCACTGCCCTTGGGTCTCAATAGTGTTATAATCATGGTCGAAGATCAGTGTCGTAATCAAGGAAGGGATACAATATTGGTTTCTGTAGAAGATCAAGTAAGGCCAGTCGCTGCTTGTTTAGAACATACTACGATATCCATCACAAGTGACATCATCAAATATCCAATCGAGGCACTCAACATAGGATCTTATGATAACTGTGAAATAGCTTCATTGCAAGTTAGAAAACTGACGCCTTCTTGCTCCGTACAAGATACTATCTGGAATGATTTTGTAAACATCTGCTGTGCAGATGCTGGACAGTCTATAACATTGATTTTAAGAACAATCGATCATGCTGGCAATGAAAATTTTTGCTTGGGAGAAGTCGCCGTTCAGGATAAGATTGCACCCATTATATCATGTCCGCCAAGTCTAGTGGTAGACTGTGCTCTACCATTATCACGATCGTCGGATGAAGATCCTTATGGTCACTTATTTGGTAGGTTGAAGTTACCTGGAGCAGAAGATGTTCTCCCTATCAACGACAGTCTGATCATTAGCAACAGTGGTCCGTTAAGAGATGGTACGAACAGTGATAATTGTGGATTGACTGAAGTGATAGTCGAGACAACAGAGGACATTAATCAATGTGGGATAGGATTTATATATCGCTCTTTCACTGCCATAGATCAAGCCGGCAATGCATCTACAACATGTATACAAACCATTGAAATAAGAGGTGGAGTACAATTGGATACATCATCAATAACTTGGCCAGAAGAAGAATTGATTATTGAAGATTGTAATCAAGAGAACGCTACTTCTCCAGATGACCTTGGAAGACCTATAATCGAAGAAAGACCTTGTGAATTATTTGGTGTTTCTTTTGAAGACCAATACTTTGACTCTTCTGATGACCAATCCGGCACTTGTAGTAAACTCATACGAACTTGGACAATCGTAGATTGGTGTAGCAATGACGGTATCGAAAGAGCAGTAAGCAGAAATCAAGTTATAAAAATATCAGACCAAGAAGCTCCAGTTATAGAAGATTGCAATGCGGAGCATGATATATATGTATCTGAAGCATCTGATGATTGTGATAATATATTTGTTGCATTGACAAGAGAGGCTTCGGACAATTGTACTTCAGACCAGTTTCTTAAATGGACTTTAGAATTGGATTTTTATAATGATGGATCAGTCGATAGACTTGCTGTACTTCAACAGGATAGTACATCAGTTACCTATGAAGACTTTATTCCAATCGGAAGACATAGATTGATATGGAGCGTGACTGATCAATGTGGCAATGAATCTACATGTACGGAATATGTCGTTGTGGAAAATGCAACAGCACCCACGCCTATAGCTTTTGGTCTCTCTACATCACTTTCTGACAATGGTGTAGTTGAAATCTGGGTAAGTGACTTAATCTCTAAAGTCGATCATCTATGCACCGATGATATCACGGTCTCCATATCTCAAGAGAATGAATCATTTGAGTTGTCTCAACAAAGTATAACATTTACTTGTGCAGATGAAGGAGCCAATCTTATAAAGGTATATGCTGCCATACGATTATCTGATGGGACATATGTATATGACGTTGTTGTTGTAAAAGTGGATATAGAAGACAATGCAAATGTTTGCCCTGATTCTCAAAACAACAACCAGACTGGCCGTGTAGCTGGATTGGTCTATACTGAGGATGGAAGATTGGTCCCTAATGTAGCACTTCAACTGCACCAGTCATTCACCAATATCTTTATGAATCAGGATACATCCAATGCAAGTGGTATCTACGATCTTGGACAAGTAACTAACGAATCTACATATTATATCACTCCTGACTTAGACTCCGACCCTCTTAATGGGATTAGCACATTGGACCTCGTTAAGTTGCAGAGACATATCATCGGGCTCAACAGATTAGACTCACCCTATAAGATAATCGCTGCGGATATGAATAGAGATGATCGAGTGACTGCTTCTGACATTATAGACCTTCGGCGAGCCATACTACGCCTGCCTTCGAGTTTTGATAGAGCAGATGCATGGCGATTTGTCAATGCTGATTACAAATTCAATGATCGCCGTTTTCCTTTGGAAGATCAACTGTCCAAAGAGATATACCTAAGCTATCGGGCGGCAGATGTCGATCTGTTAGCTATAAAGGTTGGAGACTTAGATGGGTCTGTTACGATTGATAAATATGCATCTGCAGAAAATCGTTCAACACTTCAAATAGAGATTCAGAACAAACTAATAAGAAAAGAAGAAGAAGTCAGTGTAGATATAAACGCTGCCGAGAAAATAGAAATGTTGGGTTATCAATTGGCCTTCGAGTATGATTATAAAAAATTAGAATTGATAGATGTGCATTCTAATATTGATGAACTTGATCTTCACTATAACGAAGCGGTTGAAGGCATTATTTACATCAGTGGTAGTTCTGCCAACACTATAGAATTAAAAGATAAAGGTGGTATGCTTTCTCTTATATTCCGATCTAAAGTTGAAGGGAAGATAGAAGAGTATATCACACTCAGCAATGAACTGCTGCAGGCGGAACTTTATAAAAGTGACCTTAGCACTGAGAATTTGCAAATGGTATATGTAAATCAAAATGAAAGACTAACTGTCTATCAGAATACACCCAATCCATTTGCTACGTCCTCAGTAATTAATATAAATGTACCATATAAGTCAGATGTCCATCTGATCATTACAGACATCACTGGTAGAACTTATATTGATAAAAGAATAGAGTCAGAAGTTGGCGAACTTACTGTTCACATCAATAGAGATGACCTTGGAGGACCAGGCGTATATTATTATATAGTTAACAATGACGAAGAGACGATATCTAAGAAGATGATATTATTGAATTAGATATCTTTATCCTATGATCTTGTCGTTTTCTAAAAAATATGTAGAGGCAGGTTGTGATGAAGCAGGGCGTGGATGCTTAGCAGGCCCAGTATTTGCAGCAGCGGTTATCTTACCCAAGGGATTCAGACATCCTAAACTTAAAGATAGCAAGCTCGTAGCAGAAAAGGATCGGTATATACTGCGGGATTATATAGAAAGAAAAGCCATCGCATACAGTGTTCAATCTGTTAGTGAAAAAGAGATAGATAAGATTAATATCCTGAACGCTTCATTTAAGGCAATGCATAAGGCTATTGCGGCACTTGAAGTACAACCAGAATTGTTGTTGATAGATGGTAACAGATTTAATGACTACATGGAAATCCCACATCATTGTATCATCAAGGGCGACAACAAATATTATAGTATAGCAGCTGCGAGCATATTAGCAAAGACTTATAGAGATGACCACATGCGCAAACTTAGTGTACTATACCCCCACTATGGTTGGCATCAAAATAAAGGATATGGCACACTTGCTCATCGTGTTGCTCTTAGTAACCAAGGTCCAACTGAATATCATCGAAAATCATTTTCAGTTAAACCAATTCTTCCCAATATCTCTGGTCCTCAATGAAGTCATTATTAAAAGAGATTATTGGCAAGGAGCAAAAGGTGATATCATATTCGTCTCCTGACGACTCCTTGGTGAAGCGGCTCGTTATCAACTCTATTGAATTATCGACTGGACGAGCGAGATTAGAAAGAGCTTATGACCAACTTAAGTCGCTGGATATTCAAGATGCGAGGATATGGCAACATGTCTTTCCACTATTAGGTATAAACTTAGATTATAACGCTTGTAAGATAAAAACGATTCCCTCAGATCAACCATTGGTTGTCATCGCTAATCACCCTTATGGTGTAGCAGATGGTATGGCGCTCGGTTTTGTTTTATCTCAGATCCGTCAGGACTTTTTACTTGTCGTAAATGAAATTCTGTGTAGAGAGAAAGTATTAGGTAAGTATTTTTTACCTGTTGACTTTAGAGAAAACAGAAAGGCACTTAAGACTAATATTAATACAAGAAGAAGTGCTATATCTCTTCTTGAGAAGGGAGGCGCTATTGGCATATTTCCGTCTGGTGGTGTGTCTACAACTCCTAACTTATGGAGTCGTAAAGCGATAGATTTAGAATGGAAACGATTTCTAAATAAACTAGTAACCAAAGCCGATGCTCATGTCTTGCCGATCTACTTTAGAGGCCAGAATAGTACTGCCTTCCAAGTTGCTAGTCACATACATCCCAACATAAGGTTAGCCCTTCTGCTGAAAGAGTTAGATAGAAAAAGAGGAAAGACAATAGAGTTTGTAATCGGAGATGTATTGAAGTCTGGAGAACTTACTCATTTAAAAAGAGATCAGTTGTTACCTTTTCTTAGAGAGGCGACCCTTGATCTACAGTATGCCTAATATGCCCATCCTTAAGATAGTCAAAGATCAGTTCAATCTACGAGTGCACGAAGAAGGAATCACTCGTATAGAGAAAGTCCTCAGTTTACTTACAGAAGAAGAAGTATGGTATCGTCCCAATGACGAAGCTAATAGCATCGGGCACTTGATATTGCATCTATGTGGCAATGTGACACAATGGATTGGATCAGGTATCGGACGACAAGTAGATCGAAGAGAAAGAGATTTAGAATTTGGAACAAAAGAGCATCTGAATAAAGAATTACTGATAAAGAAACTGCATACTTTAAGACCTATAACAGACCAAGCACTAGCGAAGATTACATCAAGCGATCAATTAACTGAGCCAAGAAAGGTTCAAGGGTTCGATGAAACAGTATTGGGTATTCTAATACATGTAACAGAACACTTTAGTTACCATGTAGGCCAGGTAGCTATTATCGCAAAATATCTGAAAGGAGTTGATCTAGGATTTTATGCAGACATGGATCTCAATGTTAAGAACTAGAATATTAGGCTTAATTGCTAACAAATCTTTGACAAACTTATTATTGCATAGCCCAATGAATGGGGCATAAAAAAACGTTGTTAACACTCTGGGCCACTTACTAGCACCTCTATGTGCATAACCTAACAA
>CAZRXJ010000136.1:0-5936 GCA_964604025.1 uncultured Saprospiraceae bacterium
ATAGCCTAGTCTTCGCTCTGTCTGTACCGTCCAATCTTTGTACTATTCTTACTTCTTCCTTAAGATAGTTATGCTGGACATGGTTTATAATACGACGATAATAGTGCTTAATGCTTGGGCGCATCTGAAGGTAAAAGACATTTTCATTTGTGATGGTAGTACTTGATTTCCATGGGCTAATCACAGGGATTCTGTTAGCAGCTCCAAATGCAGCAGTTTTAGCTATCAATTTGCTGGCATAACTTGCTATTATTATGTCTGGTTGATTAAAGGCCAATCTATCCAAGATCTCATCCAGTTTTGCCTCTTCCCTATCGGTATAATAGACATCTACATGGACTCTTAGATCTGAGTCTGATTGCGCTGCCATCTTGATCCCCGCATAAAAGTCAGCAAACTTGACATTGATAGCATCTAATGACGGTAAGTCTTGTTTAATCTTCATCGGAAGAAGAAGTGCTATCCTATACATGTCTTTTTCAACCTTCTCGAGTCCAAAGGAAGCCACCTTTGAAGTTTCTTCTATAGGGGGATATAATTCTTCAGAGTTGACTGACCATTGTATGGTATCAACTTCTATTACCTCCTTTTTTACTACTGGGGCTTTTTTATCGGGCTTAAGTACGTTCGTTCGTGCAGAACTCGTAGTAGAACTAGAACAACTACTTAGTAAAATGAATAGAATCAGTGAGAAGCACCAATTACTCCCATTCAATTGTTGCCGGAGGCTTCGTACTGATGTCATATACAACCCTATTTATGCCTTTTACTGAGTTAATTATTTCATTGGATATCTCGGCTAATAAATCATAAGGTAGTGAACTCCACTCAGCAGTCATACCATCCTTTGAATTTACAGCCCGTAATGCACAAGTATACTCATAAGTTCGCTCATCTCCCATTACACCTACACTCTTAACAGGCAGTAAGATGGCCCCTGCCTGCCATATTTTGTCATACCAACCACTACTTTTTAACAAATTGATGTATATCGCATCTGCTTCTTGACAAAGCTGGACTTTTTCACGACTGATTTCGCCTAAAACCCTAATAGCTAGTCCGGGACCCGGAAAGGGGTGTCTATCGACAAACATATTAGGTAATTGTACAGCTCTGCCCACTTTTCTGACTTCATCTTTAAACAACATCCTAAGTGGTTCTAGAAGCTCTAAATCGAGATAATCAGGTAATCCACCTACATTGTGATGTGATTTGATAGTAGCGGAAGGTCCATTAACACTTACTGACTCTATAACATCCGGGTATATTGTTCCTTGTGCTAACCACTTTACATTGTCAAGTTTCTGTGCCTCACGCAGAAACACGTCTATGAATGTCTTACCGATCACTTTTCTTTTGCGTTCTGGATCAGACACACCATCTAGAGCATTTAAAAACTCTTCGCTTGCATCAATACCAGTTACATTAAGACCCAGATCTTTGTACTTGTCAAGCACATCTCTATATTCTCCCTTGCGTAAAAGCCCATTATTAATAAAAAATGATGTCAATTGATCACCAATGGCTCTATGGATGAGCATAGCAGCAACTGTTGAGTCAACTCCGCCAGATATACCCAAAAGAACATTGTCAGATCCTACTTTTGATCTTATATCTTCTACAGCTTGATCAACAAAAGACTCTGATGTCCATTCTTGCTTTACACTACAAATGTCTACCAAAAAGTTTTTCAGTATCTGAAGTCCAGCTAAAGAATGTGTTACTTCTGGGTGAAACTGAATCCCATATATTGGATGAGCTTCTTTGTTATAGCTGAACGCCGCAACTGGTATATTAGATGTCTTACCAATTAATTCAAAATCATCACCTAAAGCCAGTATGGTATCAGCATGTGACATCCATACTTGACTGGTCTCTGAAATACCACTCCAAAGCGGGCTTTCACCCAGGGTAATTATTTCCGCTTTGCCATATTCTCTTTTTTCAGATCTGGCTACCTTACCGCCATAGACATCGGCTATATACTGAGCCCCGTAGCAAACCCCAAGAAGTGGCGCTATTGAAATTAGTTTTTTTATGTCTACATCAAGTCTTTGTTCCCCATTAACCGAGCAAGGACTTCCAGAGAGTATGATAGCTTTGGCGTTTGTAAGATGTGAGAGATCTGTATTATATGGTCTAATCTCACAGTAGATATTGAGTTCCCTGACTCGACGAGCGATAAGCTGTGTATACTGTGATCCAAAATCTAATATGTGTACGATATCAGGTTGGGCTGTAAATGACATGTTTATTCTTGAAGTCCTCGGCCTGATTTTTTAATCAAACCACTTTCACTAAAATCCTTCATTATTCGGTCTAAAACCCCATTGATGAAGTCTTTACTTTTGGCAGTACTATAGTTCTTGGCGATATCGATATACTCATTGACCGTAACTTTGGTCGGTATACTTTCAAAGTTTATGAATTCGCAAGTAGCCATCTTCAATAAGATCATATCAATGATAGCTAATCGCTCACTATCCCAATTCTTTAGAGTCGGTTCGATATGTTTAAGTAGTTCTTCATCACCTTTTAAGGTGTTCTCTAAAAGCTGAAATCCAAACTCATTAACTGTCTCGTCCGCTGGGTAAAACCCCATTATAAAATCATCTTCTGTTTCTGGGACTCTCTTTATTGTCTTTTTAACAGATCCAATTACTACACTTTTGTCATCTTGCCATGTCCCGTAATGATCTTCCATGATCTCGTTAAAAAGCTCATTTTGCCGGCAAAACCGATAGAGTTCCAGTAAGATAGCGATATGATCTTCATGCTTACATTCTTTTTCTATATACGCTATGTATGCTTCTGTCTTGGCGAAGTCGTGGTAGATCTTCTGACAATAGTCGACATTAAGACTTACGTCAAATCCCAACTCTTTGATCTTCTTCTTTAATACCTTATTCTGTTCGAGGTTTTTAACTAAAGAGTTATTAGTTAGCTTATCGCTAAATATTTTATCAAAATCTGATGGTAATCGTTTGGACTTTCTCTTTTCGAGATCTGAAGCGGCAGTGGATGTAACATTGATGATCACATGTAGGTTGAGCACATACAAACGAAATGTATCTTCGATTGAAGACCAATATCTCTTCTTAGCCTCTTTAACGTCTAATTGCTCATCCCTATTCACGGAGAAGAGCAATTGCATCGCTTTTATGCGTACGCTTCTTCTACTTAGCATCTATATATTTCAAATTCTATATATATGACAAAGGTATAATATTCTACCACTTACTACTGTAAATAAACTTCTTTCACTTCTTTAAATTCTGGCAGCTGCTTAAAGTGCCATTTATCTACCAGTTTACCCTTGTTCATCAAGACAACGCCAGGATTAGAACGTACGATCGTCTTGAGTAGAAGATCATCAGCTTCTCCATATGAAATGTTCATTTTCATATCATTCTTGAAGTCATTAATACGTTCAAAATCACCACCAGCAGCTAAGACTACCTTTATTCCTTCAGCTTGAGCACTCTTTATGAATGGTTTGATAACTTCGTCGTAACGCTCAGTATAATAGTCCTTCCATAGATAATCGATATAGTCTACCGTTCTTTCATCAACAGATGATATAGATCGCTGCGTTATTATGCTTCCATCTCTCTGCAAGATCGTATCGACACGATAAGTCGTGTCCTTAACTATTCGAGTACTCGGACTCGCATCTCCATAGAGCTTATGAGCAACGACCAATAACATAGGTTCTGTGCTCTCAAGTATCTGATCATTGAGTGATGTTCCGTCTTCTCCCGTCACTTCAAACTCACTTATTTTAGAATGAGCGACAGTTGGTTCAGTCTGATTATACGATACACTCCATTCTTCCTTTGGGTAATCTTTAAATACAGATAGATATTCAGCATAAGGCAACTCAGTTATTTCTCCAGACGTTTTATTCACTAAGACTGCTTCTGTGATTTGAACATTTGCAACAGCGTCTTCTTCAAGTTTCTTTTGAGCTGCAATATTTACACCTTTCTTAAATGGTCTAAAATCATTGTCAGGTATATCCCATAAGAAATTGCTGATACAATAGTAGATCAAGCCTAAGCCAAGTGCTGAAACTCCTATGTTTCTAATCGTTCTTGAAAACAGAGTATGCATCTTCTTCGACTTAAATAAAAAGTACAATGCTGGAATTAGTAAAACAAGATCTTTCTGAAAAGAAACTTTCGGTTCTAACTTGATAAAATCCCCAAAGCAACCGCAATCCGTAACTTTCATATTGTTCTTGTCAAAGTCAGCCCAATTAGAAAAATTAAAGAAGTTAACATCTCCTGGAACATATCCAGTCAAATATGTAAAACCTGTTAAAATTGTAAAAAACACAACCAGAATCAAAAACGCCCAAGCTGTGAATTTGGGTTTGTGCCCAAGGATGAGCATCGCTCCAAGTACGATCTCAAAGACAATTACAAACACCGAAAATCCCACAGAATAGTCAGTAAGTATGGGAAATATTGGCGTTATAAAGCTAAACCAAGTCTCGGCAAAAACAAATTCAAATTGGTTGAAGTAGTCTTGCATTTTGTAAGCAGTACCAAGAGGGTCCACAGCTTTGACCCAACCAGAAAATATAAAAAATGCACCAACATAATTCTGAACAAACGACATCACAGGATGTTCCTTTTTATTCAGTCCATAGTAAGTGATGACCGTCAAGAATACTGCCGCTATGGCCACATAAATTATAATTGTACTGAGCGTCATGCTGTTACCTTTTTTCTTCTAATTTCACTAATCCAAAAACACAATAATTGATAATATCCAGATAGTTGGCATCAAGACCTTCCGATATCAGTGTCTTCCCACCTTGTTCTTCTATACTCTTCATCCGATGTACCTTCATCAAGATAATATCTATGATACTTGATAAGCGCATCATCCTCCAGACTTCACCATAATCGTGATTCTTCTGTAGCAAGAGAGACCGAGCGATAGCACTTTGCTCTAGATAAGATTGTTTAAGATCTTCTACTGTCATGTCTTTTTCTATATCGGCACTTCCTTTCAGTTGTATCAATGCCATAATAGAATAGTTAATCAACCCAAAAAATTCTCCTTCAATGGGGTCATTAACTTTTTGTTCGCCTTTTTCATCGATGGATCGAAGTCTCGATATCTTGATAAGAATCTGATCTGTTATTGATGATGGTCTGAGTACACGCCATGATGTACCATAATCAGTGTTCTTCTTTAGAAATATGTCCAAACATTTTTCAAGATATGCGTCAAAGGATTCTATGGTACTCACGTAACTCAGGATGAATGAAGTGCAAATATACCATTCCTACAGATTACATAAAGTAATAATACGAGAACCATTAATACTGACAACGACTTAAAAAAAGGTAAATTTCTGCTTTAGCGCCAAATAGATGTTAATATGGTACAACATAGATTGTCACCAGTGATCATCACTGTGATATTTATCTCTTTTCTAAGCCCACTTTCAGGGCAATTGATCCACATCGGTCATGCCCATAATGATTACGAACATGATCGTCCGCTCATAAATGCCTGGCTACTCGGTTATACGAGCATAGAAGTCGATATCCATCCTGTGAAGAAAGAGTTGAAAGTGAGTCATAATCGGATAGGATGCCGGAAGAAACCCAATATTGAGGTGCTATATTTTCATCCCTTAGATAGTATAGCAAGAGTATATGATGGATTAATGTATGATTCTGATAGCACTCAATTGACACTTATGGTCGATCTAAAGACCAAAAAGAAAAAGGCACTTAAGTTGTTAGACAAACTACTACGCAAATATGATCATCTGTTAGAAAAACAGATCGGACAAGATAAAAAGTGGGGTCCCATCAGAATATTGATCTCAGGTAATCCACCAATTAGGAAATGGAAAGTTATCAACTCTCCGTACTTATTCTTAGATGGTCGAGCGAACAAGAGTTATCCCAATG
>CAZRXJ010000137.1:0-5934 GCA_964604025.1 uncultured Saprospiraceae bacterium
ATAGAAGTAGGGGCGGAGATGATGATGTAGTGAAGATAGGTGTCGTCACCTGGGGTGGATACGCAGGTGGTCAATATTTCAATGAAGGCTTTGAAGCCTCTACGTCTTCGAGGTTTTACAAAGATTATGGCATCAAAGTACAGTTTGAAGTTTTGGATGATTTTGAAGCTTCGCGTAACGCTTTTAGAGCTGGAGAAGTTGATCTATTGTGGCAGACGATTGATGCATTTCCCACTGAGGTAAATGGACTTGGCGACTTCGACCCAGTAATAGTGTGGCAAGCTGATTGGTCCAGAGGAGGAGATGCGATAGTAGCGCGACGCGGTATCACTTCAGTAGCAGATCTACGTGGTAAAAAGATAGCAGTAGCTGAGTTAACTCCGTCACATTCATTTTTGATTTGGTTATTAGAAGCAGGTGGTCTTACGACAAATGATGTAGAGATCGTACCACAAGCGACTGCAATAGATGCAGCTGAAGTATTTAAAAGTCAGCGAGTTGATGCAGCAGTGGTATGGAGTCCAGATGATATTTTATCCTTAAAGGCAGTGCCAGGATCGAGGGTACTGGAGAGTACAAGATCTGCCGCTTATATCATTGCTGATGTATTTATGGCTAAGAGAGAATACCTTGAAAACAATAGGGATAAGATTGCCAAAGTATATGAAGGATGGATGAAAGGTGCAGCAGAGATTAATTCCGATGCTTCTGCGCGCAAAAGGGCAGCTTCTATATTGGCCAGAGAATTTACTGAAAGAGGAACAGCGTTGACAGATGATGAAGCTGCTGAGATGATCGGCAATGTTAGATTGACAACACATGGCGATAACCTCAACTTTTTTGGATTGGCTAATGGATACAAAGGTGTATCAGGTAATGATCTCTATAGCGAGATGTCGATCAAGTATACAGATTTGGGATATATAGAAAGTCGCGTTCCTAACTGGAGACAGATAGCTTATCCTTCATTCGTTAACAATGCCAATCTTACCGGGGCAGTTCATGCAGCAGAAGGAGCTAAAGAATTTTCAAAAGCAACTAAGAGCGATGAAACGAAAGAAGCGATCGCTACTAAGAGAGTAAGTATCAACTTTAGAACTGCAGAATATCGACTCGATGAAAATTCTAAATATATTATAGATAAAGAATTTGTCGGTATTGCAAAAGCATTTGGTAATGCACGGATACGGGTAGAAGGCAATACAGATAATACGGGCGGATATAATAACAATGTGGCGCTTAGCAAGAGAAGAGCACAGTCAGTTGTAGATTATCTGATCAGAGAATATAACATGCCACGTAATAGATTTATCGTAGTTGGTAATGGACCAGATAACCCAGTGGCTACTAATGACAATGAACGTGGACGCTCTCAGAATAGGCGCACTGATTTTGAATTAATTGCAGATTAAATCTGTAGATGTCATTATTCAAATTACGTGGCCCGCTTACCAAACAACAAGACATAGTTCTGAGTCTGATTGGGATTGTACTATTCATTTTGGTTTGGTGGTTGCTAGCCGAAGTGTTTTCTAAGCAAAAGGCGGTATTAGATGATTTTGATACAACATTACCGAGCTCAATTGGAGAAGATGTAGATCAAGCAGTTTTGGATTCTATCGCTCGGATGGATTCTATCGCTTTCGCAAATGCCAGTGAGTTTGTAAAGGTATATCCACTTTTACCTACTCCGTTGAGTGTGGTAAAGTCTTTTTCTTCTCTTATCAATCAAGACAAACTTATCCCCAATGCTCTAAAATCTATCTGGCTGAACATACAAGGATATGTCTGGGCAGTTCTGATAGCTATACCTATAGGGTTTATAATCGCATTATTCCCATTGTTTAGAGGGCTCTTTAGTCGACAAGTCGATGCTATGCGATTTCTGCCTTTAACCGCGTTGACAGGATTGTTTATAATATGGTTTGGTATACAGGATGAGATGAAAGTCGCCTTCTTGGCCTTTGGTATCATCGTGTATTTGTTGCCGGTGGTTGTACAAAGGATCTATGAGGTCAGTGATGTTTATACTAAGACAGTATTTACATTAGGTGCAACTAACTGGCATACGATTAGGACCGTTTATATCCCATCTGTTATGACACAACTGATGGATGATATAAGAGTGTTAACTGCAATATCATGGACATATATCATCATAGCAGAATTAGTCAATAGAGCAGGTGGTATCGGATCACTTATCTATATCAAATCGCGACAAGGTCAAGTACCTAAAGTATTTGCAATTCTAATTGTGATTATAATTATTGGGTTATTGCAGGATATGCTCTTTGTATACATCAGCAAGAGATTGTTTCCGCACAAACACTACAAATCCTTCTTTCAAGGACTCAAAGAGTCACGATTTGGTGTGTTGGCTATGATGGGTATACTGTTTATTGCTGTACTTATCAATGGGTTTTTTGGCTTATCATCAACCGTACTTCTGATTGGAATAGCTGTTATAGGATTATCGGCGTTGCTATTTGCTCTGTATGGGGAGTATCTCATATTCACTTCTAAAGAAAGAACATGAGTAAGATATTTACAGATACAGAACTACCCAATATCATCGATCTTCAAGGTATCGGTCAGTCTTATGATGGTGGTGAAAATTGGATCATAAAGGATTTAGAATTCTTGGTAGAAGATAAGCCCGATCAAGGACAATTTGTAGTCATCTTAGGGATGTCAGGATCTGGTAAATCAACGCTCTTGCGATATATCGCTGGTCTACAAGACCCTACTGAAGGAGCAGTATTGATCAATGATAAAAAAGTAGGAGAAGGTAATCGGGTGAGTATGGTATTCCAACAATATTCATCGCTTCCATGGATGACTGTGTTGGACAATGTATCCTTAGCGCTTCGATATAAGGGAGTACCTGCTAGCGAACGGGACGATCAAGCAAGAGAGATCATAGAGTTAGTGGGGCTTGCCGGTCATGAGCATAAATTTGCACAGTATCCTAATCTTTCAGGTGGCCAACTACAGAGGATAGCCATCGCAAGAAGTATCATAGCTAATCCGAGGATACTGTTGATGGATGAGCCTTTTGGTGCATTAGATATTCGAACGAGATTGAACATGCAAGATTTGCTGACAAGCATCTGGCGAAAGTTTCACTCGACGATCATCTTTGTGACCCACGACATAGCAGAAGCTGTTTATTTAGCCGATGATATATACATTCTTAAGTCAAGTCCTTCCAGATTTGTCAAGCATATTGATATTGACCTTCCTTTGGTACGATCCAAGGAGACCAAGAGACTTCCTCATTATACGGAACTGGTCCATACAGTTGAAGATGCGATGATGGAGGTGTCTGAGATGGGATAGAAGCTATATTGAACTGATATGAAAGTTAGAGTTGTCTTGCTGATGATAAGTATGATAATGTGTAGTTGTCATGCAAAACAGAACATAATATTAGAATCAGTCACCTTAGAAAGCAAATCGAGAGGATATAGTAGTACTGTTCATATTACTTCTGGACACTTAAGTCATAAAACCTCTGGTCCAAATAACAGTAGTAGTTCTTCGAGATCTGTAACCAGTATGGAGTGGTTCAAACTTCAAAAAGCAGTATCTCAGTTAGACTTAGATCAGATTGAAAAATTAGAAGGTCCTTCGAATGAAAGAGCTTCGGACAAATCATACACGACATATTTGACTGTGAAAATTAAATATCATGAAGCATATAAAAGTTTGTCTTTTGATGCTGTGAATCCACCCAAAATGTTATCTAAAATTGTTCGACTTATGACAGAACTGAAACCAAAATGATTTTTTTTGGTTGACACTAAGAAGATATAATTCTTTCTCGTGTAGATTAGCTTAATCGTTGTATGCAATTTTGATTTATGAGATTCTTGTTGGTTGTTTTATTTATATGTCTTTCTCAATTACTTTATGGTCATGGATCACATGGTTCGGGCATCATGGCCGGAATAACACATCCGATATTTGGTATAGACCATCTGCTCGCTATCATCGCTATGGCATTATTTGCCAAGGTAAATTATAGAGACAATGCATGGTACATAGCTTTCTCTTTTGTCGGAGCTATGGTAGTCGGCGGGATACTAGGCATTGAAGGTGATCCTTTTCCACTTGAAGAAACAGTAATCAAAGGGTCTGTGATTCTTTATGGTCTCCTACTGGCAACACAAATGAAACTACCGCTAAAGGTATATGTGGGTATAGGTCTAGTGATTGGTTTATTTCATGGTCATGCTCATGGAGTGGAGATGCCAGATTCTACCGAAGCCATTAAGTATGTACCTGGATTTGCACTGGGTGCAATTATTGTCTCCGCTTTTGGAGAATTCATAGGCCGACATATGGACGCTAAAGAAGTTATCAGAGCCCAGGTATTTGGAGGATTGATAATTGCTGGCGGTATCTGGCAGTTTTTGGCCTAAGAATTAGAAGAGTTGCTATTAAATAGGCGGAGGTGTAATCGAAAAAAGAATGATGGACAATGTCAATGATGTAAAAAAGCCAAACATGAAGATATTGAAGGCGATTCTGATTAACTCCATCTTCCGTCCTAATCTTGAACCTATATAGTGCAGATCATCTGATAAGTGGTTCTTGACGGCTAATCCTTCAGCGACTTCTTTATTGACATAGATTCTATAATCTTCCTTGGACATTTTGTAGAAGTTACCAAAGAAAAATGGGCTTGCAGCATGTCCTTTTTTAATAGACTTCGCGTTAGCAAAAAACTTTCCTGGCTTTAAGACGAGTGCCGATAAGTAGATCGTTATAAATCCACTGATGACCAATATAGAAAGCGGAATACTTAGGCGATAATGCTTTATTATATCGACATATGGGATAAGAAAAGGAATTAAGAAAGTTAACATAAGAGCGTTAATACTCAAGAGGACATTGGCCTTGTTATCAGCTATGTTCGTTAGCTCAATATTGTTCCGCATGGTGGTGCGAATGATGTTGAGGACATCTTTAGGTAATTTTTTGTTTTTCTTCTTTTTAATTGGTTCTTCCATCTTGCTCGGTTCTGAGCTATAAAAATGTGAAAGTCATTCTTACGAGCACGACAAAGATATAGAAAGTATTATGGATGCGCTTTAGGAATTGCATCAGAAAGAATATTAATACGTATACAAATTATTATGATAAGTAATATGTATATATTTGTCAGTCAGACAAAAGTGACTAAAACTAAGTAGTTTGATAAAATATATAGTAAACAATCCTATTAGCAATGCTATCCGCGAAGTCAGGGCTGTCTTAGACCCTGACCAGAAGAAAAGGGCGTTGATCATGATTGGCTTGTTGATTGTTAATGCTTTTTTTGATTTTGCGGGATTGGCTACGATTGGTGCATTGATTATTAGTGCGTTGGAGTCGGATATATTTAGTGGGGCGGCTTATGTAGCGGATGAAGGTGCTAGCCAGGCTGCGATATTTTTTAATTCCAGTTTAAGAGGTTTATATGATTGGAGTGGGGCAGAAAATAAAATTGCGTTTTTATTTTACTTATCCATTTTGATTTTTGTGGCCTTTCTTATTAAAAATGCAATTAGCCTTTATATTGGATATCTTCAATCAAAGTTTGCATACAACGTATCTTTGAGATTGAATAAGAAGATGTTCAAGTATTATTATGATCAAGGATATCTCTTTGTGAAGGATTCAACGGCTGGAAAAAAAGTCTACACTATTGTTGACGTACCCATGAGATTTGCTTCTCACTATCTGAATACATTGCTACAGTTAGGTACTGAAATAATTGTAGTAGCTATAATTGGAATTGCACTACTCATAATAAATCCTCTTGCGGTACTTTTATTAGGTGTTTCGATCATACCGACATTCTTATTGATTTATAATTTTAGTAAGAATAGAGCGAAAGACGTAGGCATGCGCAGGAATGATCTATCCCCAGTTAATTATGGTCGTGTG
>CAZRXJ010000138.1:0-5933 GCA_964604025.1 uncultured Saprospiraceae bacterium
ATCCTCCCGTTGGTGGAAAAGCCGATCGATCTGAGATCGTTATTACGCTATGATTGAGCACCATAAAATTAACAAGACAGTAACCCAATAACATAATTTTCTATCGTTCTAAATGTAAACAACATAATATGATACGTATTAAGTATACTTTAGTCTTATGCCTCAGCATGATATTCATGGCATGTCCATCCTCATTGGGTGATCTGATCGAAGCGCCACTAAGTAATGCTGATATAGCTCGCGGACTAAAGGAAGCGCTGAACCTTGGGACAGGTGAAGCTGTGGATTTTCTATCTGCCAAGGACGGATACTATAAGTCTCCATACAAGATCTTTCTACCAGAAGAAGCTAGAACGATTACCGATAAGCTTCAGATAATCCCGGGATTTACTAATGTAGAAGATATCATCCTAGAAAAAATTAATAGAGGCGCTGAAGATGCTGCTAAAAGTGTAGGCCCAATCTTCCTTGATGCGATCAGAGGTATGAGTATTGGAGATGCACTTGGTATATTGACAGGTGAAAAAGATGCTGCTACTAACTATCTAAATCAGCAGACTTATCAAGCCCTATTCAATCAATTTCAACCTATCGTCGTAGAATCATTGAACAAGTTTAATGCGATTCAATATTGGAGCGATGCTGTTAACACATACAATAAAATACCGCTTCTCAATGATGTAAATACCGAATTAGACGACTATGTTGTTCATGAGGCACTTAAAGGGCTTTTTGCGCTAGTTGCTCAAAAAGAACTGGGTATAAGAACGGATCTATCTCAACGAGTTACGCCTCTGTTGCAGAATGTTTTCAAAAAACAAGACCCTAGCTAATCGAAGATTCTACAGCACAACCTACTGTCAGTATATATCCACCTGAGATAGAAAGGCTCAATGTCCTTACACATCTCATAGGATTGATCTATACCATAGTATCTAGTTTCTGGCTTTTGCCTAAAGCTATCAAGTACAGCGAAGACGGTCTGATAGGCGCTATCATTTTTGTAGTTGGACTTGGATTGATGTTCACTACTTCTACATTATATCATGCGTTCAATGATCCGTATACTAAATGGTTGATGCGCAAGGCGGATCATATAGCTATCTTCTTTATGATATCTGGTTCCTATACACCATTTATAATGATATATTATAAAAATGAATCTGGCCTTACTCTGTTGAGTGCGATGTGGATCATGACATTCTTAGGGACTATATTCAAAATATTTACAACTGGCAAATACAAATATTTTTCAACTGCTATCTATGTGGCCATGGGTGCTGCAATATTATGGGTTTCAGATTCTTTTTTTCCTCTGCTGCCCGAGAAGGTATCTACTCTAATCTACATGGGTGGAGCATACTACCTGATCGGAGTATTATTCTACTTACGTAAATCATGGAAATATCATCACCCAGTCTGGCATTTGTTTGTCCTTGCGGGAGCAATAAGTCATTGGTGGGCCATATGGTGGTCGTTATAGTGGGACTGGAGAAATCCACAACACATATGTTTCTAATCCTCAATTAGAAAAAAGAACGCTCTTACAATTAGACTATAGAATGCTGTTACAGGCTTACTTGAGATAGCTCTCTGTAAGGCTTTTTGCAAGAATTCTGGCCATCCTATACTGTTCATCTGGGCCATGAATTGTGTTAAATGCTATCTGAAACACAATCTGATCACCTAATCTCCAAAAGTACTTACCACCTTCTGTGCTATAAGAACCATCATCTCCAAATCCTTCAAATTTTTTGAACAACGTCGTTTCACCTTCAGAAGTTTGCTCTCCGATTGTTCGTTTGGATTCTATCATCTGCTCTACAAAAGTGGCATACTCTTCTTGATCGGCATAAGGGTTCTTTTGTAATTGTACGAATATACCTGCATTAAACAAATCTTCTGGATCGTCCCATTTATAAAAACATCCTGTTCTTTCGGGATCACTACCTGCTGGCGTAGAGTTTATAACATTGATCTCTGCTGCTGTCTTGCCTATTACTGATGCAATCACTTCTGCTGGCATATAGGCACAAGCTTGTCCTAGTTTTCCCAATTTTCGGCTGACCACAGCTAGGATATCGACATTCTTGCCAATGGCAGCTCCATCAGCGGTAGGTACAAAGTTTTCATGTGTCACTTCTTTAGCACCTCGATCACAACCGCTACATGAAAACAACAATGCTATTATAAATACTAGAGTATACTTATACATTATGCAATCTTTAAAATATTGATTATAAGTTGTTTTTCTAAATTACTGGATATTATCTCCTCGAAGCAATCGGTATCGCTTGCGGGCATCTATAGAAAAAGTACTATCAGAATATTCTATAAATATCTTCTCGAATAACCTTTGTGCTTCTTCTGTATCTTCAAACTGTTCTTCTGTTATTACACCTAGGGCATATATCGCGTTGTCCGCTCTTATATCCTCTGGAAATAATTCTATAATCGAAGTGTAAAGAGCGGCTGCTTCTTTATACATCTTTCTTTGTTCAAAATTTTGAGCTTTTGCAAAGAGTACATCATCTTGAAGTGTATGGTCTGGAAAGAGCATAGATATAGAGTCAAATTTGGCGAAAGCCTCATCAATCTTATTTTGAAACAAGAACAACTCTGCTTGTGCATACATCTCCATCGGTCGATAAGTGGTGTCTAAGTTAGCATTGTCCATTATAAATACTGATAGATCTATCGCATCATTGGAGATCAGCTTAGTTGTTGCAGATTTTAAAATATCGAACTGTTCTTGAGCCCAATCAAAATCACCCGTAAAATAACTAAGTTTTGCATTTTTAAACCTTGCTTTTTCTCCCAGAAAATCTTCTTTGAATTCTTTATCCACTTGCGAATACAACAATGTCGACTCCCATACTTCGCCTTGCATCAAGTAGTAGTCACCCAGCTCAATCTTAGCTGTAGCTCGAACATAATTATTAGCTCCTGGCATCTCCACAAGGTGATTGAGTGTAGCGACCGCGGCATCCAGATCATTAAGATATAATCCTTCTAATTTGGCCAACTCCAACATTATAAAAGCAGTATTCTTACCTCTACCTGTCTCATCCAGAAAACTCATATATTCTGACTTTAGATCGATGAGATCTTGCTTTGTATAATCTGATGTGTTGACTATCTTTTTTCTTTTTGTATTGAGCAGTGCTCGCTTAGAATCAATGTAGTAGCCAGAGCCTTGGTCCTTCTCGTCAAGTATATATTGATAGGCAGTAATCGCCGTATCATAATCTTTATCATTAGCAGCTATCTGAGCGATCGAATATATCCTTGCTCCATTCTCTTCTAATCGTCTATCCAATGCTCTTGCCTGTCGCAGTGCCTTGCTGTATTCTTTGTTTTTTATAAATACCCATTCTATCATTTCAGGATAGAATATGTTGTCACTATCCTCTTGTACTTTCTCATATAGCTTCTTTCTAAGCATGTCATAATCTTCACCCTCGCTCAATACTTTATCAAAATAATTTTGCACAGAACTGATGCGTTCTATGGTCGCGGTCGGGCTCTGGAGATAATAGTGAATCATACGCTCAGTATCATTCTTACGTCTATACAACTCAGCTATGTAATACGAGAAGGTCCCTTCATTACCCAAAAGTGATTCTCCTTTTTCAAATGCCTTCAATGCAAGATCATACTTCGTTAACCTCGTAAATGAATTACCCAAGTTGCTTATGGCCCTTCTATCAGGGCCAAGTTTTTCGATAGCAATATCAAATTGTGCCTCTGCTTCAGCCACCCTACCTTGTCTCTCAAGTAGATTGCCATACGTAACATATAACTCAACGATACCTGGTCTCTTCTTCAGTGTTGCTCTGATGTCTTTGAGGGCCATTTCATACTCTTCCATGGCCATCAAGGACTCTATATATTGATTATAATAGTACTCGTTATAACCGTTGGATTTGACAGAGAGCTTTTTGAATAATTGAGAAGACTTCTCGTATTCCCCCTGCTTATAGTAGTGCTTTGCTAACTCTAGGTCTTTCTGTTGTCCCATTAGTGATACACCCAACAACAAAAAAAATGACATCATCAATACCTGCTTCATATGCTATAAGGACCTTTTTTACTATGACAATAACGCATGTCTACTAATCTTAGTTGTAATAATGAGACGTAACATCTATCATAGGCAAAATTACTACAAAATGATCTTTAACCAATCGCCCCTGGAACCAATGATCCATTGATGAATAGGTTGATATCATTTACAGCAGTGACCCCTTGACTCCCAAAGTCCTTCAACCCAAAGAATGCATGTATCGTTCCTTTATACCTTTTAGATACTACCTTAACACCTTCCTTTCTCATCTTGTTCGCCCATACTTCACCTTGATCACGCAATGGATCAAATTCTGCTGTCAGCACCATCGTAGCAGGAAAGTCATCTATAGGTCCATAATACAATGGTGATAATCTATCATCTTCAAGATCTTCTTCAGAACTAATCAATCCCTCAGTGAATTGATCCATCGATTTCTTAGTAAGATAATATCCAAATGCATAATCTATATTGGACCCATAATCAGTCTTTCGACTATCAACAGCTGGATACACAGCGGCAAGATGGCTTATCATTTTGCGCACATTAGGATGACAGTTGTAAGTTGTCGATATGATTAGGTTACCGCCAGCACTATCACCAACTAAGACTAATGACTTGGCGTTACCATTAATCTCACTAAGGTTTTGTGATATCCAGCTGACTGCATCTACGCATTCGTCATGGGCATGAGGGAACTTATGTTCAGGTGCTAGTGAATATTCTAAAGACACCACGGTCTGATCGGTCGACAATGTTAATCTGCGACTCACTTCTTCATAAGTATTGATCGAACCGATACACCAGCCACCGCCATGAATCATAACGATCACTTTGTCTCCATTCTTAGACTCATTGTTATAAATACGAGCCTTTATCGGTCCATGTCTTGTCGGTATATCGATGTCATCTACATGTGATACTGGAAGTGACTTCCTAATAGTATCTATACGCTTGTTGATAAATGCTTCTAGTCCTTTTCTAATTTGTACAACAGGTTTGTTATCAAGAGGTGGTATGAACTTCAATGCTAATCCAGTTCTAAACTGTACCCATCCATGAGCTACTTTTTTAAAGTACAAGAAGAAACCAACTAATACAAGAGCAACTAATCCCAGAATCGTATATATCATAATAAAGTATTAGTAATCATCTAAATAGATTACTTTATGTAAAAACCTAAACCCCACTGTTAATTCAAAAGTTACATTTCTTATTCTTTGCGCTGGCAGGTTCTCGTTGCGCCCGGTGACAGGGCTGATAATTGTAAAGCTCTGTTGTTGATCATATTGAAATGAGAGATCTGGATTAACACTTGCTTCTATGATACCGCCAACAAACTCTGAAAAAGGAAACTCATATCCGAATGCTAGTGAAGCGCCATAATTCCATTTGTTGACAAATGTATTGAGTGGTAAAAATCCTGCAAATTGTTCGAAATCAGAAAAATTATCTCCCAAGGTATATTCTAATCGCAGTCCAAAACTGTAGTATGGGCGTTTATTATCAGATGCGTTAATCCGCTTCTTAGCTCCTAATTGTAAGGAAGCATTGCTAAATCTTATCGGTTGTACTAATTCTTGGAAACCATTACTGCCAACTGGGATAAAAACTCTCTCTCTACTACCCCTTGTATGTATACCAATCTGCCCATAAAATACGGATGGGGCATCCTGATCTGCACCTTCTAAAAATAAATCCGCATGGTAACTAAGTAAAGGTTGGCTTCGAGTAGCTTGCCAAGATTGAAATCCTGCAGCCAATCCAACTTTGGGTCCAAAAATTGTGCTTTGACTATAGCCATCTATCATAAAGATCAGACAACCCAACAAAGTAATTAGTCTTATCATCTCCTAAATATAGAACT
>CAZRXJ010000139.1:0-5928 GCA_964604025.1 uncultured Saprospiraceae bacterium
TGCGGCATTAGTACTTGAAGAATATGGATTTAAGGCGCTGGTTGTTGAAGCAACTGATCGGATCGGTGGACGCGTACATACAGCTAAAAAAGAAGTAGTACCGGGATTCCCAGAGCTAGGGGCAAATGGCCTCGGAGGTGGTTATGCGAGATTACTTAATGCTGCTCAAAAATATAATGTTGAGATAGGGCCGATGAGACCTCGTACTGAGCCTCGAGATGGAGAAGTTATGTACTACCTTAAAGAAAAGTCCATCTTGAGAGAACAATGGCCTTCAGATCCAGGCAACCCTTTTCAAGATTGGGCTAAGACTATGTACCCATCGTCCCCTGCATGGAGCATATATGATGAACTCAATCCTCTTCCCAATCTGGATCTAAAAGCATGGAGAGATCCTCAATTTGCTAAATGGGATAGACCAGTCTATGATATATTAAAAGAAAAAGGATGGAGCGATGAAGCGATCAACTTGAGTGTAGGCACTAATTCTTCATATGGAGAAAATGCAAAAACTATATCAGTATTGATGTACTTCCAAATTCTAAATTTTATCGAGCAAGTGAGTACTTCTAATATGAAAGGAGGAGCGGCACTCGGAGGCAATCAACGTATACCCGAAGCTATGGCAAGAGCTTTTATGGGGGACCTGATATTAGAAACCCCAGTAAGTGCTATACGTTCAGAGAAAGACGGCGCAGAAGTACAATTAGAAAATGGCAAAAAACTTCGTGCCCAATATGTCCTTTGCACATTGCCCGCGTCGGCATTGAGAAGGATTTATTTATCTCCAGAGCTTACGGGATTGCAACTAAAGGGAGTTTCAGAATTAGATTATACACCTTCGACACAGGTACACTTTGTGCCTAAGAGAAAGTACTGGGAAGATGATGGTCTTCCGCCCAGTATGTGGACTGATGAATTATGTGGCAGATTTATGGCATTGAAAAATGATGTTGATAACCCAGATCGAGTAACGAGCTGTGTCGCCTACACTAATAGTGATGTTGCGATACGTCTAGGAAAAATGGGAGAAGTTGAAGCGAGTAAAGCGGTGCAGCATACATTAGAAAAGATAAGGCCTAGTACAAAGGGAGCATTAGAAAAGGTGTTTTATTGGACATGGTCAGAAAATAGATTTGCAGGTGGCGCATATGCATATTGGCATCCAGGTCAAATCACAGAGTTTGCAAATGAACTTGCTCAACCCAATGGAAGAATTCACTTTGCAGGGGAGCACACAGCCGTACTTTATAGAGGTATGGAAGGCGCCATGGAATCTGGTGAGCGGGCAGCTTTAGAATTAATGAATTTGATTTAGAAATATGAATAAGATCTTTTACTTAATAGTTCTAATACAAATAATACTTATCAGTTGTGGTGGAGAAAAGAATAATGACAACGCTATAAATGAGAAAGTCAAAACATCAATTGACGTAGATAAGCCTGTGTCTGCTAGTAGTGTTTTGAAACTATCACCTCAGGAGCGATTGGGCAAAAGACTATTTTTGCTTTGTACTGCATGTCACAATTTGAAAAAAGGTGAACCACATAAGGTTGGGCCAAATCTGAATGGGATATTTGGTGCAAAAGCTGGATTACGAGAGGGATTCATATATTCTGAAGCATTGAAGAAATCGGAGATTGTATGGAATGAAGAAGAGATGAAGAAATGGATCACAGATCCGACTGACTTTGTGCCTGGCACTAATATGGCATTTATAGGTATTGAAAAACAGAAACAGCAAGATGCCCTAATTGCATATCTTAAAGTGGCTACACAACAAGATGATTAGAGATATAAATGAAAAAATCTAGACGAACATTTGTAAAAAGACTAGCAGGTGCAGCAGTCGTGAGCACTTTACTTACAAATTGCAAACTTGATAACACAACTGCAGTTAATACGAATGATGAATCACCTCAAAGAATAATTAAAAAGAAATATGATGCAATAGTGGTTGGTGCTGGCTTGTCAGGACTTCATGCCGCGATGCTTCTTGAAGAAGCAGGAATGGATGTCCTTATTCTTGAAGGAAGAAACAGATTAGGTGGTAGAGTTTATACCCTCGATAATGTGCCCGGAAAACCAGAAGCTGGTGGTGAATACATGGGTGCTAACTATGCGAGAATGAGAAATACCGTCGATAAAGTAGGATTAGAAACATTCACTCCAGAGTTTAATAATGAGACAAGACCTTGGGCTTATAATATAAAGGGCCAGGATATAACAGCAGAAAATTGGGAAGCACACCCACTAAATCCATTGGAGGGTGAAGACAGAAAGTTATTACCTCATAGATTTTTATGGACATTGTCTGATCGCAACAATCCATTAGATGGGCATGGTCTTGATGCTTGGTTGACTCCAGAGTTTTCAAAATATGATATCCCCAACGACCAATACTTGAGAAGCATAGGCCTTAATGAAGAAACGATTCGATTGATGAATGTTACAATTCATTCGGGTGGAATGACCAAGACATCTGCACTAAATGAATTGAGAAGATATCATGTGTCTGGATTTAACAGCAAGATGACTTTTAGTGATGGCACTTCTTGGAAACAAGTAACAGGAGGCAATTCTCAATTACCAAAGAAAATGGCAGAATCTTTAAGTAATGAGCCGATCCTTGGGAAGACAGTAGTTGCATTTGAAGAGAAGAATAACGTAGTAACAGTATATTGTACTGATGGTACTAACTATAAAGCGGATCATGTTGTCTGTAGTATCCCAATATCGGTATTGAGAAATGTTACTTTCGAACCAGAGTTAAAAGGAGTTGCTTTTGATGCAATCCAGCAAATAGAATATGGACTGTCCATTCAGGCTCATTTTCTAATTAAAGAACCATATTGGGAAAAAGATGGACTTGATCCAAATCTCTGGACTGATGGACCTTTAGAAAGATTTGCCGTAAGGACGAAGAAAGATTCCACTCAACCAGAGGCAGGTGTCGCATTTATAAATGGACCTGAGTCATTCAAATTCAGATTAATGAATGACAACCAAGTCTTTGATTATATTGAAAAACTAATACTTCAATATAGGCCATCGGCAAAAGGGTTGTTAGAACCTATTATGATACAGAGTTGTGAAAGAGACATACATGGAGCAGGGGATTGGGTGGTATGGCAACCTGGGCAGGTTAGAAGATTTGGCAATCATATGCGCAAGAATCATGGACGGATCCACTTTGCAGGGGAGCATACAGCCATAATGGAAAGAGGAATGGAGGGAGCTTTTGAATCTGGAGAAAGAGCAGCTTTTGATATACTACTAAGTTAGAATAGTCGATTATTATGAAGTGTTATCTATTTGAACCGCTCATTCTGATATTTATAATTAGTTGTAGCTTTTTGAGCTATGGGCAGTCTGATCCTAATGCTCGTGATCTACGTATTCTGACAGAATGGTTTGAAGGCGAATTTGATAATGATGCTCAACTGTGGTTAGAAGGACGAAGAGATTGGAAAGGAAATCCTGATGAAAAACATAGTCGTCTGCATGTTGTACATAAGAAGATTATAGCGTCAGATGTCGGAGAGCATGTATTTTATATCGAAGAATACATAGATAACGACCCGCGCTCGATTGTGCGACAGAGAGTTGTTTCTTTTGAAAGTATTCCTACATCTGACGAGATAGTAATGAAGATATTCTTTTTGCAAGATGATGAGAGATTCCAATTGGATTCTAATCGATTAGTCGACACACAATTGGAACTGAAAGAATTATATGCTCTGAATGGATGTGATGTCATTTTCAAAAGATCTGGCGAGCAGTATCATGGCAGTATGAGATCAAAAGCATGTCGCTTGGGAGAAGGTGAACTAGCACGATATTCTGTTCATGATATGGTTGTATCTCAGAATCAATATTGGCGAGTTGATCAGACCTATCTTTTTTCTAATGATCAACACTACAAGGGACATCCAAACGATGAACCTTACAAGTTGAGAAGAGCGACTAATTACACTTGTGATGTATCCTTTCATGAGAAAGCATACTACATACCAAGTGACAAAGATAAAAAATACAAAGGGGCAGTCATCCACAATCAAGGAGGTATGCAATGGTTTGATAATCCAATAGACGGGAAAAAATATGGTGTTCAACTGCGCGAGAAAGAATATCCATTCTATAATGAAGGATCTGACTTTTTGATGCTGCGATTTATAGAAGAAGGAGCTGTTGCTTCTACTGCTATCATCACTACAAGCCCTAGAACTCCTAGTATCTCTTTTCAGATAGGATGGGCATCTGCACATTGTAAAATGATATCAAACTAGATGAATAACAACTTGCACTTTTCATCATCTGATCCTGAAGTTAAGGGTTTTCAAGAAGCAATATTGAGTGTTGTCAACCTGGAAAGTTCTATTGAATTTTATAAAAGAGTATTTGGTTGGGAAGTAATTTATAAAGGGGAAGGCAGTGTTCAGTTGAAGAAAATATGGGGACTCGACGACTCTTGTACAATTGAAGAGGCAGTACTTTTCAATCCTGGATCCAAAGAAGGGTTCTTAAGGATAGTTAGTTTTTTGAATGTTGAGCAACAACAGGTACGCCCTGCTGCACAGACATGGGATACTGGAGGCATATTTGATGTCAATGTCCGCACTAAGGATATGGCGTCTTTCTATAGCTTGTTACAAAAAGAGGGGTGGCATGGATATGCAGATCCATTACGATATACTTTTGGAGCCTATGAGGTGACTGAAGTTTTATTGAAAACTCCAGAGGGTGGAACGATGGCCGTTATGGAAAGACATAAACCAGCTTTGGTAGGTTTTGAATTTGAAAAGATTAGTAGAATATTTAATTCATCTATTGTCACTTCTGACATAGAAGAAAGTCATGATTTTTATCTTAACAAATTGGGGTTTGAACTATTTTTTAAAACACCAGGTGATCAGAGACCTCATGGACCCAATGTCTTGGGTATACCGCCTAACATAAATGGCGATATCACCGTGCCCGTGCATATATTTCGTCCAGATATCAACAACTTTGGTTCTATAGAGATCTTAGAATTCAAAGAATTGAAAGGAAAAGATTGTTCTGCTTTTGCCAAGCCACCCAATATAGGATTGCTAATGCTACGATTTCCAGTTAGAGATGCCGACCAATATGCTGCTAAATTAAAAAGTAGAGGAGTCCAGCTTAATACTTCGACCCAAGCTATTAATATATATCCCTATGGACCATCAAAAGTATTTTCAATTATAAGCCCTGAAGGTGCATGGATAGAATTTATTCAATTATTATAAAATCATCAGTATGTCATTATTTTACAAGAGAATTACACTTGTTGTCGCAGATATCGAAAGGTCACTAACCATTTATCGAGACATTCTTGGCTTTACAGTTAATAGCATAAAACCATCTGATGATGATTCATATTCATATCCTGTCTTCAGAATTCCATATGAAGCAAAGGTATCTTTTGCAACATTGGATGGACCAGAACAGATTAGGACAATTGGTCTAACTGAAGTAAAAGGTGTACCCCTGCCACCATCTGATGGAATTAGAATGACTGCATCCGTTATCAAAGTGAGCGATTTAGTTGGAGTGATTGAAAAACTGAAAGCTCTTGGATTGGAGACAACGGAACAAGAAACTGATAACAATGATGAAGTTACATTTATAGAGCAGGCTTTCATAGACTTTGATGGACATCTTGTTGTATTATATGAGATATTGAATAATTAGCGCCCAATCAGATGATCAGACTAATTATGTTGACTGCACTCATGTTTTTCTTTTTCATTAGTTCTGTGCTGTTAGAAGAATATGTTCAATTGAATTGTCAAAGCAAATCTGAAATTAAACAATTGACTCTTCAAAATGACCTGGACACACTTCTAAACTGGTTTCCAGGAGAGTATGACAATCACCAGCAGGTGTATGAGGAGTTTATGACT
>CAZRXJ010000140.1:0-5923 GCA_964604025.1 uncultured Saprospiraceae bacterium
GCCATTTCAATCTGGTAGAACAGAATCAGGGGAATGGCTTTTTTTTTCTCTTAATTAGATAGATTAATATGAAGACAGAGCTTATCGATAAAGGAGATTTGTCATCTGAATTGACTATCGTCATCGAATCTGCCGACTATAAATCAGAGTTTGACAAAGAAATCAGAAAATACAGCCAAAAATCACAGTTAAAAGGATTTCGTAAAGGAAAGGTGCCATTGACGGCTATAAAGAAGATGTATGGCAAGTCAGTGTTGGCCGATGTCATCGACAAAAAAGTACAATCTTCATTGCAAGAGGTAATAGCCGAAAAAGAACTGGATATTCTTGGTGGCCCTGTGTCATCAGAGAATCAAAAAATGATTGATTTCGACTTAAAGAATCTTGGGGATTTCGAATTTAAGTTTGACCTAGGCATGGCTCCATCTATTGACCTACAAGGTGCAAGTGCAACAGATGAGCACACCAGCTATAAAGTTAAGGTAGAAGATGAAACTGTTGATGAACAGTTTTCAGACCTACGCAAGAGAATGGGGAAGCAAGAAGACATAGATGACTCAATCGGAGAACTAGATATCGTTACACTTAAGATTGAAGAGGTAAATAGCGAACAAGAAGATCCTTATACTGCTGATATAACCATCATGCCAGATCGGATGACGGAGGCTTACAAAGAAGAATATATCGGAAAAGCCAAGGGATATAAAGGTCAAGTCGATATTTATGAACTCGAGAAGGATGCATCAGAAGATTATGTAAGAAAGTACTTCTTGAAAGATGCTCCCGATGAAGTAGGCAAGTCTTTTAATAGTGAAGTTGTAGGTATAAAGAGACTAATACCTGCTGAGATCAATGAAGAATTCTTCAAGACAGCATTTGCCAATGATGAGATTAGTGATGAAGTTTCTGCTAAGGCCAAACTCAGAGAAGACTTAGAAGCATTTTATAAAGAACAAGGACGCTCTATTACAAAGAGATATATTCTGGAATCACTCATCGAGAAAAATGAGATGAGCTTTCCTGATTCATTTCTGAAAAGGTGGCTCGCTGTCGCCAATGAAAACCTTACTTCAGAACAGATTGAAAATGAATATGAAGACTTCTCAAAGAATCTTAGATGGACACTGATTAAGAAAGAGGTTACTAAAAAAGAAAACATAGATGTCTCTGCTCAAGATATCAGAACATCGATGATTGAGAAGTTCAAAGCTCAGTTTGCGCAGTACGGTTATGGAGCTGGACTTGATTCGATCAACTATGAAGATGTAGCAGATAGAATGATGCAGAACCAAGAATCTGTTCAAAAGGAATATGAAGAATTAATGGCAGAGAAAGTACTAGATAGTATCTTAGGAACAGTAAAATTGGCTGATAAAGAGATCTCAATTGAGGAGTATAAAAAAATAGTTGAAGAGCTTCAACAAAACAATGGATAGCTTATTGCTGTTATAGTAGATATAAGAATTAATTACTATATAAAGACCATAAAATAGATATGTTTAGTCAAGACGAATTTAAGAAGTATGCCACCAAGCACATGGGCATGAGTACGATGCACCTAGAGAAGTATATGGGGGGCGTTGCAGCACCGAATATAGAAGGATTTACGCCTCAAGTTATCGAAGAACGTCCTATGAATATCGTAGGTATGGACGTATTTAGTAGATTAATGATGGATCGGGTTATTTTTATGGGAGTTCCCGTCAATGATTATGTCGCCAATGTTGTCCAAGCACAATTGCTCTTCTTAGAGTCTACCGATCCAAAGATGGATATCCAAATGTTTATCAATAGCCCTGGGGGTTCAGTTATAGCTGGATTAGGTATCTATGATACAATGCAGTATGTATCTCCAGATGTCAATACTATATGTACCAGTTTGGCAGCATCGATGGGAGCTGTATTGTTATGCGCTGGAAAGCAAGGAAAGAGAAGTTGTCTACCACATAGTAGGGTTATGATTCATCAACCATCAGGTGGCATGCAAGGCCAATTTTCGGATATGGAGATATCTTACAACCTTATTAAAGATATGAAGCGTGAACTATATGAGATCATGGCAGAGCATACAGGCAAAGACGTAGATCAGATAGAGAAAGATTGTGATCGCGATTATTGGATGAAGTCAGATGAAGCTAAGAAATATGGTTTAGTAGACGAAGTTCTTGCTCGTAAAAAGTCAGCTTAATACTCCATAATATGAGTACCAGAAACAAACCTAAATGTTCCTTTTGTGGTAAAGATAAGAGCGATGCACTACTTCTTATCGCTGGAGTTGAAGGTCATATCTGTGAGTCTTGTGTTGAGCAAGCTAATGATATAGTTGCTAAAGAACTTAAGAATGACTTTTCAGATGATAAGACTCCTTTTTCACTGCCAGAAGGTATAAAACCATCTGATATTAAGGGGTATCTCGATGAATACGTCATCGGCCAAGATGACGCTAAGAAGTATCTTTCTGTAGCCGTCTATAATCACTATAAGAGACTTAAGTACAATCGAGCTATCGATGATGTAGAGTTAGAAAAGTCTAATATCTTATTTGTAGGAGAGACAGGAACTGGTAAGACTTTACTTGCCAAGACTATTGCCAAGTTCTTAGATGTTCCGTTTGCAATAGTTGATGCAACGGTATTTACAGAAGCGGGATATGTCGGAGAAGATGTCGAAAGCATGCTCAGTAGATTGTTACAAGTATGTGATTATAATGTGGATGCAGCTCAGAAGGGTATAGTGTATATTGATGAGATAGATAAGATCGCTCGTAAGAGTGACAATCCATCTATCACCCGAGACGTATCTGGTGAAGGTGTTCAACAGGCATTATTAAAGATGTTAGAAGGTACTGAGGTAAATGTTCCACCCCAAGGGGGGCGTAAGCACCCTGAACAAAAGTTGATTCCAGTGAACACAACCGACATACTATTTATCTGCGGTGGTGCCTTTAGTGGTATCGATAAGATAATAGCCAAGCGCTTGAATACCCACGTAATTGGATTCAGAACTGAAGTTCAAGATCGGATAGAAGATACTTCGATGTTGAAGCATATTATACATCAGGATATCAAACAATTTGGCTTGATACCTGAACTGATCGGTCGACTTCCGGTCTTGACGTATCTTGAACCTCTGACTAAAGAGACGATGCTTAGGATCTTATCTGAGCCTAAGAATGCTTTGACTAAACAATACACTAAGCTTTTTGAGTTGGAGGATATAGAACTTAAGTTTGATAAGTCAGCTTTAGATTTTATAGCTGAGAAGGCATTAGAGTTTAAATTGGGCGCACGTGGTCTACGCTCTATATGTGAAGAGATCTTAACCGACGCCATGTATGAACTGCCATCTGATGAAGAAACTAAGTCCTTCAAGGTCACTAAGGCTTATGCGCAAAGACAGTTCAACAAGTCAAAATTAGGTCGATTAAAGGTGGCTTAATTGTTTTGATGGAAAAGCAATTACGAGATAGATGTTTGTGCGCTAAACACGTAACTCATGTCATCCTATCAAATGCTAATCGTTCGATTTATTAGTTAATAATCAGTGATCTTATAAAAGATAAGAAGTCAGATAGAGATATAGCACATCTTATATCTTATATTCGCGTTGCGTAAAAATCAAACGTATCATTTTTATGCAGGCGCTGTCAAATTCATTTGATGGCGTTTTTCTATTTTAAGGAACCTACTAAGTCGATATGCGATATTTTTTAGAGCTTTCTTATGACGGATCTAACTATGCTGGATGGCAGATTCAGCCCAGTGTAGAGACTGTTCAAGGATCAATTGAAAAAGCTTTGAGGACTTTCTTTAAAGAAGACATCACTATATATGGTTGCGGTAGAACAGATAGTGGTGTTCATGCGACTTATTATATCGCACATGTTGATTTAGACATAGCACATGAAGAGGCTGATCACGTAGTTTATAAGTTGAATCGTCTATTAGACCCTGCTATCTCGTGTCATAAATTACATCCCGTAGGCGATACAGCACATGCTAGATTTGATGCGGTCAGTAGGAGTTATACTTATAAGATTCACACTTTTAAGAATCCTTTTCGAGCCAAGTACTCTACTTTTATTAACTATGGTCATAAGTTGGATTACCAACGTTTAGATGAGGTGGCAGAGATTGTACTCACTACAACCAACTTTGAATCTTTCTGTAAGTTACATGGCTCGCACACTACAATGGATTGTAAGATATATAAGAGTCATTGGACGATACTTGAAAACCAACATCTGATGACTTATCATATTAGTGCTAATAGATTCTTAAGAGGCATGGTCCGACTTATAGTTGGTAGTTCACTGGCCGTATCATGTGGCAAGATTAGGATTGAAGAATTAGAAGCACATATATCAGAAGGTACACGTAACCCTCACATGCAGAGTGCTCCTGCCCAAGGGTTAGCACTTTCAGATGTAACTTATGAGAATCAGCTAATTAGATAGGGTAGATAGCTCACTTTGGTAAAGAGGGTAGTCTTCCATGTATCTGTTCACTTTGGAGGCTACATCTTTGATCATGCTCTCGTTGTCAACATGGCTCACTACGGCATCAATCCAATCGACGAGTTGCAAGCATCCTTCTTCTTTCATTCCCCTTGTTGTCACTGCGGCAGTTCCGATCCTTATACCTGATGTAACAAAGGGGCTCTTGTCGTCATAAGGAACCATATTCTTATTGACAGTTATATCCGCTTTGACTAATGCCTGTTCTGCTTCTTTTCCCGTTACATTTTTGGATCTGAGATCTATTAACATAAGGTGATTATCGGTTCCTTCTGAGATGACCTTATATCCTTTATCGACAAATGCGGCTGACATAACTTGAGCGTTGTTTATGACTTGTTGACCGTATATCTTGAATGATGGATCTAGTGCTTCCGCAAATGCTACCGCTTTAGCAGCGATGACATGTTCTAATGGTCCACCTTGCATTCCTGGGAAAACACCGCTATTTATTATAGAAGACATCATTATGGGATTTCCTTTTTTAGTCGTTCTTCCCCAAGGGTTTTCGAAGTTTTTACCCATTATGATGATACCTCCTCTTGGTCCTCTTAATGTCTTATGCGTTGTCGAGCTTATGATGTGACAATGAGGGATGGGATCATTGAGGTGTTTACCTGCTATCAGTCCAGCGGGATGTGCGATATCAGCAAGAAGCAGTGCTCCGACCTCATCAGCTATAGATCTAAATCTCTCATAATCCCAATCACGACTATATGCAGATGCTCCACATATTATGAGTTTTGGCTTATTTGCTTTAGCGAGTTGTTCTACCTTGTCCATATCTATGGTGCCAGAATCTTTTTCTACTCCATAGAATACTGGATTGTACACTTTCCCTGAAAAATTAACTGGCGAACCATGGGATAGGTGACCGCCATGTGCCAGATCAAATCCTAAAATAGTATCACCTGGTTGAAGACATGCCAAGAATATGGCAGCATTGGCTTGAGCACCAGAGTGGGGTTGTACATTGGCATACTCTGCACCAAAGAGAAGTTTTAATCTTTCAATTGCCAGAGTCTCTATCTCATCGACAACTTCACAACCGCCATAATATCTCTTCCCAGGATAACCCTCTGCATACTTATTGGTCAGACATGTACCCATAGCGTCGAGCACAGGTTGACTTACAAAATTTTCCGAAGCAATTAGTTCGGCTCCTGATCTCTGACGATATAACTCCTTTTCGATTAGCTGAAATACGCTGTCCATAGTTTATTACGATTGGCTTAGATAATATGATGCAAATGTATGATATACTAATTTTCTATAATGCGAATATCCAATAAGAATATCAAATTTGTTTTTAATAGATCTCTTCTAAACAAAAGCGAACAGAGGATATACAAAGAGAGGTCCTCATTCTTTCGAATGAGGACCTCTTTTATTTTATAAATGTCTATT
>CAZRXJ010000141.1:0-5911 GCA_964604025.1 uncultured Saprospiraceae bacterium
TTCAATATAGTATTCAAAAGCTCTCTTCACATCACCATATGCGATATCAAATACCTTCTTGGCCTTGACTTTGTCGTCGATATAATATGCTCCAATATGTGCTTGTCTATATCTGGGTGCGTACATTTTACCTGCTTGATTGAAGATGCTTCCTTGATATTGAATCGTGGTCTTGTCAGTTCTTTCGTTGAGCTTTAAGTTTGCTACAGGTGCATTCCACGCATCTTCAATTGACTTAGATGTATATGTAGTTGGATGTACAAAAAAGACATCTATCTCTAAGTCGTCCTGATCAACACTAGATAGTGATGAGGGTACAAGATCAGCTTTATCAGCCTTGTCAGGATGAGCTGCCCAACTTTTCAGTAGTTTATAATCGGGAGCAGATGAAGGGCTATCAGGGCTTCCTTTTGGCAGTGAAGCACATGAGCTTATAAGCAGAGCTAATCCGAACAACTTGAGATATGTGTGCATAAACGAAAAACTAATATTTGGCGAAAGCTATGATTATCATATGATATATCAATGCTCCATAAGGTGCTAATTGACTCTTATTTGGTCTAAAAACTCTTAAAGTTACTCTAAAAGACACATGACTATTCGTTGCTCTGACAAGAATAATCTACATTAAGACATTTTAAGAAGAGGTCTGTTTATGATCTCAATTGCTAACTAAAAAGTACAATCGTGAAGAGAAGAGACTTCATTTATTCTGCGGGACTTGGAGCAGGAGCATTAGCGATGCCATTACCGATATTAGGCAAGGCCATCCACGCGCAAGAATTGCTTAATCCTGGATTGGCGACTGCCCAGAAGAAAGTGCTTGCAGATGTGGCACTCAACATGGCAAAAGGCCTTGGAGCGTCATATGCAGATGCACGTATCGGTAGATATCTCAACCAATATGTTTTCACAAGAGAAAAGAAAGTTCAAAACACGGTCAATACTGAATCTTTCGGCATCGGTATCCGAGTATTGAAGAATGGAACATGGGGATTTGCTTCTACCAATGACGTCACTCCAGATGGTATCAAGAAGGCAACTGAGTTGGCGATAAAGATTGCTGATGCTAATGCTAAGATTCAAACAGAAGAAGTCGTACTTGCTCCTGAGAAAGGACATGGCGAGATATCATGGAAGACTCCTATTGAAGTTAATGCGATGAGTGTTCCAGTCTCTGAGAAAGTAGAGTTATTGCTTGAAGCTAATGCCAGAGCACTTGAAGCTGGAGCTAACTATATCAACAGTGGTCTCTTTCAAGTTAATGAACAAAAGTATCTCGCTACGACCGAAGGGTCTTATATAGATCAGGACATACATAGGATCTGGCCATTGGTTAACGCCACTGCCGTAAATATGGAAACTGGAAAATTCAAAAATCGTCAAGGCCTAGGGGCTCCGATGGGTATGGGTTATGAATATCTACAACCTGATGCTTCTGAAGAAGTTGAAGGCGCGGGTGGTGTCAAGTTATATCGCTACAGATATAATCTTATAGAAGATGCAGTGGCAGCAGCTCGTCAAGCCAAAGAAATGTTAGATGCGCCTTCGATAGAAGCAGGCAAATACGACTTGATACTTGAACCTAACCACCTCGGACTAACCATCCATGAATCAGTTGGTCATCCACTTGAGTTAGATAGAGTGCTCGGATATGAGGCCAATTATGCAGGTACCAGTTTTGCAACTTTAGATAAATGGAAAACTAAAAAATTCAATTACGGCAACGAGTTGGTCAATCTTGTAGCTGACAAAACTCAAAAGCATTCTCTTGGAGCTGTAGCCTATGATGATGAAGGTGTGAAGTGTAAGAAGTGGGATCTTGTCAGAAATGGAATACTCGTTAATTACCAAGCGATCCGTGATCAAGTCCATATGATCGATCAGAATGAGTCACATGGTTGCTGTTATTCTCAAAGTTGGAATGATGTACAGTTTCAACGTATGCCCAATGTCTCATTAGAACCAGGTAAAGAACCATATTCTATAGGTGATATGATTAAGGATGTAGAGAAAGGTATCTACTTTGTAGGAAGAGGGTCTTACTCTATAGACCAACAACGTTATAATTTCCAATTTGGAGGAACGCTTGCTTATGAGATCAAGAATGGAGAAGTAACCGGCCTGATTAACGATGCGGCTTATCAATCCAACACGCAAGAATTTTGGAATAGTTGTGCTAAGATATGTGATGAAAGAGATTACAGAATGTTTGGTTCATTCTTCGATGGGAAGGGTCAACCAAGTCAAGTAAGCGCCGTGTCTCATGGTTGCTCTACTACAAGATTCAATGGTATTAATGTCATTAATACTGGCAGAAACATTTAATCATATCAAAAGAAAATAAACAATGGCAATATATACAAAAGATGAAGCGAAGACGATAATGGACAAAGCACTATCGTTTTCAAAAGCTGATGACTGCGAAGTCACTATAGAAGGCGGTAATAGCGGCAATATTAGATATGCTCGCAATACTGTTTCTACCGCTGGCGCTCGCTCTAATCAGACTTTGGTAGTACAGTCTAACTATGGTAAAAAGCAAGGAACTGCTACGATTGAAGAGTTTGATGACGCTTCCATTGAGAAAGTAGTTCGTAGAGCTGAAGAACTAGCACAGTTATCTCCAGAATCTGAGGAGTTTATGGCCCCTCTGGGTCCGCAGACGTATGATGAAGGCAAAGGATTCAGTGAGCAGACTGCTAAGATCACCCCTGACTATAGAGCCGCTGTTGCAGCTGCAAGTATCGAACCTGCAAAATCGAAAGATGTCACTGCGGCGGGTTTCTTCGAAGACTATGAAGACTTCTCAGCAATGTCTAATTCTAATGGTCTCTTTGCTTATGAGCGATCAACAGGATTAGAATTTACAGTTACGATGAGATCCAATGATGGATCGGGTTCAGGTTGGATCACAAGAGATTATAATGATGTTTCGAGATTTGATGCTGAGACGGCGTCAAGAATTGCAATCGATAAGGCCATATTATCCAAGGAAGCAAAGGCTATCGAACCTGGAAAATATACAGTTATACTCGAACCAGCTGCTTCTGTTGGCTTATTACGTAACCTTATGTTTTCATTCAGTGCAAGAAGTGCTGATGAAGGAAGATCATTTATGTCTAAAGAAGGAGGAGGCAATAAGTTAGGAGAAAAGATAGTAGATGAAAGAATCAATTTATATTCTGATCCTCTGCATCCACTTGTTCCTGCTTCTACTTGGACTGGTGCTGGAGTCCCGCGTAAAAAGACATCATGGTTAGAAGGTGGTGTAGTTAAGAACTTGGCTTATGATAGGTATTGGGCTGGTCAAAAAGGAGTAGATACACTACCATTTCCCTCTAATGGGATCATGGATGGTGGGGATGCATCTTTGGAAGATTTAATCAAAGACACTAAGAAAGGTATTCTAGTTACACGTATGTGGTACATCAGAAATGTTGATCCACAAACATTGCTGTATACAGGCCTTACACGTGACGGTACTTTTTATATTGAAAATGGAAAGATTAAGCACCCGATCAAGAACTTTAGATTTAATGAGAGCCCAATTATAATGCTTAACAATCTAGAGACTCTAGGTCAACAAGTACGTATCAATGGTAACTTGATTCCTTATATGAAGATCAGAGATTTTACATTTACCAGTTTATCTGACGCCGTATAGAACAGTTGCAAATAGAAAATAATAAAACATGAATCGTCTGAATGGAGGAAAGTTTTTCTTTACCAGACTTATGTATGAATCAGGGGATTGGGATACGGATCAGCGGATGCCTTCGAATCTCCTGCATTCTCTAGTGTCTTATACGACTATACCAGTAGATACTGAAGAGCAGATTGTACCACTTGCCAATAAGGAGATTTTTCAATCTCCATTTTGTTATATATCAGGTCATAAGCTGGTTCAATTCAATACTGCCGAGAGAGATAACTTTAAGGCCTATGTTGAGAGAGGAGGATTTGTGTTTGCTGACGATTGTAATCATGATATAGATGGTTTATTTGCAAAATCGTTTGAATTGCAAATGGCAGAGATGTTTGGCGATGACGCCTTAGTTAAGTTGCCCAATGATCATCAATTGTATCGTTCATTTTTTGATTTTGATGGCCCACCTACAACGTCTCAAGAACTCAATGGATGGGGAGATGACCTGGTACATGAGTATCTGAAAGCTATTATCATAAACGATAGGATAGGAGTCTTATATTCTAACAAAGACTACGGTTGCGAATGGGATTATGATTTTAGAAATAAACGGTGGTATAAGAATGACAATACACGATTTGGTGTCAATATCGTGATGTATGCTTTGACAGCGTAAAGTTGAAGATCTAATGAGTGAAGAACGAATAAAAGAGCTGCTATCCAAGGTTGGAAAATTAAAAAGTGCTGTCCAGCAGGTAATCATTGGCCAAGACGAGGTATTAGATCAGATGATAGTAGGCTTGTTAGCCTCGGGACATGTTCTTCTTGAAGGAGTGCCAGGACTTGCTAAGACCTTGATGGTCAAGAGCCTTGCACAAGCACTTGATTTTTCATTTAAGAGAATTCAATTTACACCTGATCTAATGCCTTCCGATATTCTGGGCACAGAGATATTGCAAGAAGATGAATCTGGAAACAAGTACTTCAAGTTTGCTCCAGGACCTGTCTTCACTAATATGCTACTGGCAGATGAGATCAATAGGACACCTCCCAAGACTCAATCTGCACTCTTGGAATTAATGCAAGAATATAGTGTCACCTATGCAGGTAAGAAGTATGATCTACCTAGGCCATTCTTCTTATTGGCTACTCAAAATCCAATAGAGCAATCCGGGACATTCCCGTTGCCAGAGGCACAAGTCGATCGATTTTTGCTATATATAAAAGTATCTTATCCAAGTGCTGAAGAAGAAACTCAGATATTAGAATTAACAACTGGTGTTAAGTCAAATGAAATACCGGTAGTATATAAGGCCGAGGAATTATTAGAATTACAAAGCCTATGCAGACAGGTACATATAGATACCAACTTAGTAGCTGATGTAAGTGGGTTAGTCAGATCAACTCGACCCGATGATCATTCATCATCTTTAATTAGCGAGTATGTGGATTGGGGTGCAGGACCACGCGCAGGTCAAGCACTTATCTTAGCTGCAAAAGGACATGCACTGCTCAATCAACGATATGCGGTAACTCCTGACGATATCAAGAAGATGATCATGCCAACGTTGAGACATAGATTGATGCTCAATTTCAAAGCTATGTCTGATAAAGTTGAAGTTAGCGATATCATAGATGATCTACTCAAGACTAATAAAGTGGGATGACTTCATCTCCAGATACAATGTACCCCGCGGTTATTGATGACGTAGTTTCATTAGAATGGATGGCGCGCAATGTGGCCCAAGGCCTCTTAATGGGTGTGCACAGATCTCAAAGGCTTGGTAGCGGATTAGAGTTTAATCAGTATAGGCCGTATACGCAAGGTGACGATATACGGTTGTTAGATTGGAAAATGTATGCAAAGACAGGAAAGTACTTTGTGCGCCAATCGTCTGTTGAGTCAGACCTTCATCTACAGATCAATATGGACAATAGCCATTCTATGGATTACAGAGAGGATGGATATTCTAAGTATGAGTTATCCAAGTTGATTGTTGCTTCATTGACTTATGTCATAGCTCAACAACAAGACGGTTTTTCATGGAGTAGTGGTCAAGATAATTTTCCAAAAGGCCAAGGATTAAAACACTGGCGACGATCTCTTTTAGAGCTCTCAAAATTGAAAACTGGTCCTAATCATTATAACCGATATAGGAAGCATAACGATGAAGGTATCTTTTTATGGATTACCGATCTTTATATGGATATTGATACATTTAAACAATCTATTGATTCATATTCAAGTATGCCATTCCAGCA
>CAZRXJ010000142.1:0-5887 GCA_964604025.1 uncultured Saprospiraceae bacterium
GTGGTTTGGTATTGATGATTTGATACCATTTGGCTCGATCATAATTGCTATATATCAAGTGATCTCTGTTGTTGCAGTTGCTTATCTCGTCAAAAAAGAAACGGCTCTTCTTCCGGTGTCTAGTCGATCTTAACGCCTGACTTGACTATCATGAAGAAAATGATCAATTGAGAATCGGTCAAATATCCTTTTATAAGTGTCAAATATCATTTTATGACTCCCGGTAGTCATATAGAGCAGGTGTAGAAAGAATTAAAACTTATATTGTATCAAACCTGTCTGGTCGAATAGTTTGATGAAAGAACGTCCATTCTACAAGGTTCTATGTTACATAGTACTGCTAGGATACTCCATATCATTATGGGGTACGGAGGATACAATTTTTGTATCACAGAATGGATATGATCTTTATTCAATCAATAGCTTTTCAAGTGTATGCTCCGATTCTACTCGGTCTTATAGATCTTCGGATTATGGTGTGATGGATTTTAAGGATCATGGCGTCAATCAACCAGTCTCAATTGCTCATGCGCAAAAATTTAGGTTTTTCACTAGGTCTATATTAGCTAATAGTTCTACTGAAAAAGTTGAGATATTTATACACAGCAATGTTTTTAGGCATAATATTATCTATGAAGTTGAAGACAATCGGCTCATCGAGCTAGGACATTTTGGCCTTTGTCTACCCAAAAACAAATGGCATAGTGATGTAAGCTATTCTCTATATCCTATTCAATTAAAACCTGGAGAAATTAAAACAATTGTCATTCACTCTTTTGAATATCAAGAACCTATAAAGTATTACCCAGATCTGTATCTGACTAACGAGCAGTCTTTAAAAGACTACTTGCTCGAAGAAGAGTATGATTGGCTTGGAGCAAATGCTTATTCAGCTTTGTTCTTAGGTGTTATCTTATTCTTAGGTTTTTTTATGGCCTTACAATATTGGCAGCACAAAGACTTATCGTATTTGCATTATACTCTTTATCTGTTGTTTATATTTTTATATTTTAATGGATTGTTAGAGAGATCTCCTCTTTATAATTACTTGTATTCCTATGTCCCAGTATTATTTTTAAGATACAAGTTTACATCGTACTTTATATTTATCTCATATATCTACTTTATGAGATCTTTCCTTAATCTAAAATCTCATCTTCCCAAATTAGATCGACTGATAGCTATTTTAATTAGAGCCATTGTAGTATTCTTTCTATTTGACTTAACGCTTTATTTGACTGATGTTGCTCCGACGTTTCGATACAATATGTACTATGTTTTTAGATATTCTCTTGATATTATAAATGTTTTTCTAATCATATATGTATTTATAAAGCTTAAGGAAAAGATCAGATATTACTTCTGTATTGGCTCCGCAGTACTTATTCTTGGAGCTATAATATCACTGACTATATCTATTGGTCAATATAACAACGCATCTTCCTTTGTAGGAAATCCTATCTTTTTTACAATTTCTGGTATTCTGTTAGAAGCATTGTTTTTTGCTGCGGGACTCGGATATAAAACCAAGTTGATAAAAGATGAGAAGGAAGCTACAATGAAGCAGTATATATCTGAGATTAAAAAGAACAACGACTTACAGGTTCTTTTGAATGCTAAATTAGAAGAAGAGGTGATAACAAAGAGCGAAGAAGTTGTAGAGATAAAAAGCCAAAAACATCAATTGGACTTGGAAAAGAAAATAAAGGAGTTAGAATCTGAGATGCTCTTATCACAGATGAATCCTCATTTTATATTTAATAGTCTGAGTTCATTAAAGTATTATGTTATCTCTAAACCAGTAGAGGAAACATCAGCATATATTGATGACTTTTCTAATCTCATGAGGATGATACTTCAGCATTCACGTAAAGACTGGGTTAGTTTAAAAGAAGAGATCGCATTCATCAAATTATACATAACTTTAGAATCAAGAAGATTTAATAGCGAGTTTGCTTTTAGCATCAATATTGAAGATGATATCGTTCCTGTGGAAGAGCAGATTCCTCCCATGTTGATTCAACCCATAGTAGAAAATGCAATAGTTCATGGACTTCTTACCTCCAAGAATGATAGACATATTATACTTTCGATAAGTCGATCAGAAGAAAATCAAAATTTGATAATAACCATAGAGGATAATGGCATCGGTAGAGCGGCAGCTATACAACTCAAACAACAATCTGAGTCACATGCTCATTCTCTAGCTACTGAGATAACAAAAGATCGTCTTGATGTATTTAGAGCGTTGTATAACCTTGATTTTAATATTGAGATTATAGACCTATATAAAGATTCAATACCAAAGGGAACTAAAGTGCAAATTGTAATACCCACATAATGATTTGATATGAAAGCTGTATTAATTGATGATGAGTTACATTCTTTAGAGATTTTAAAGTATGAACTGGGAAAGGGATGCCCAGAAGTAAATGTAATAGGTTCTGCCTTAGGTGGTATGGAGGGCTTGCAGATGATTAAAACATTGAAACCTGATATTGTCTTTCTGGATATTGAGATGCCGATGCTCAATGGATTTGACCTATTGGAGAAGTTAGATCAGATCAACTTTATGATTGTGTTCATTACTGCATTTGATCAGTACGCGATTAAAGCATTTAAATATTCTGCCATAGATTATTTGCTTAAACCAGTAACCGCTAAAGACCTGGTAGAGACAGTTGAGCGAATCAACTTCATGAGAAATCGAGATTCTTTAAAATTTTTAAGAAGTATCCTGAAAGAACAAAAAGAGAAAACAGGAAGAGTAGCACTGGCAGTTGGCAGTGATATTGTATTTGTAAAACCAGATGAAATAGTAAGATGCAAGGCAGACGGTAATTATACAAACGTCTTTACTAAGAATGGTAGAACTATATATGTCTCCAGAAGTATCAAAGATTTAGGTGCTATTTTAGAAAGTGAAAACTTCATTAAGTGTCACCAATCTCATTTGGTCAATAAGAATCATGTCCAAGCATATTCTAAAACTGAAGGTGGTTATCTTCTAATGAATGATAAAGCTCAGGTGCCAATATCTAGAGCTAATAAAGATTATGTACAAAAAAGTTTGATGCCTTAAGAACAGGATATCATTAGAAACGGTTCATCCTTCAGTTTATATATACCAAAAATATAATGCAAAATATATAGCGATAATTTTTGTCAAGATTTGTAAGATAAAGTCTTCGAACATGATAAAATCGTCACTGGCAGCGATTTACTTTTTCATTTTGACAGTGCATTTGTCCGCACAAGTTACAGAGATAGATACTCCTCTTAAATTATCAGATGTGGATATTGATCCTACTGCGACTCAGATTCTTGGCATTGACTCTGAAGGTCTTGTTACGCGCCGACATGTCGAAAATGTTGGTGTACCTGTTAACACTATTATAGCAGCAGAATGCAGTGATCGAGATGATATTCTTGCTCACGATTATTCATTCTATGGCACAATTGTGCCCGAAGGTGCATTAGCGCCACCTCCTGGTATGACATATGGCGAATGGCAAGAAATGAGCTTTATCATTACACACCAACCAAGAACTGAACACACGGCTTCTTGGACAACTGGTAAGATGCTCATATATGGAGGATTTGGTGTTGATGAACACTCACTGGGACTTCTTTATAATCAATCTATGGATTCATGGATTACAATTGAAACTACAGATGGCCCAGGGTTGAGACATAGTCATATTGCATTTACCAATGGTGGAGCAGTATATATACATGGAGGTGTGTCATCAGGTATGACAGTCAATGATCTGTATAAATATAACGTATCAACTAATACCTGGACGCAACTATCGTCAAGCCCTGGTGGAGGAAGATCATCTCATACCGCAGTAAGAACTAATGATGGCAAGATCATCATATGGGGTGGTTTTGCGCCTGGATCAGGTGCTACAAAACTCAACACAGGTGCTATATACGACATCGACACGGATTCATGGCTCGGCATACCTCCCGCACCAGTTATAGGTCGAGTTGATCACAAAGCAGTGTGGAGTGAGATTGACGAAAGGATGTATGTATTTGGCGGGAGAGATGACATTGGATATGATGGTACTGTGTTGAGATATGATCCTGTCTCAGAAATATGGGATTTAATCAGTGCGCCACCAGCATTTGAAGGTAGGGTAGGTCACACGCTGGTTGTTCATGGTATAAATATGTACATCTATGGAGGTGTTAATGATGTGAGTACTTTTGATGGAGGGTGGAGATATGATCCTACTAGTGGTACTTTGCCTTGGTCAGAGTTGACGGACGTTAATGGACCTGGGCATAGACGTGATCATACTGCAACTGTCATAGGTGACGAAATGATCATATGGGGAGGGCATAATGATTCAAGTGTACCCGCTGGTAAAAAATATAATGTTTCTCTATCAGAATGGCAAGACGTCTCTTCAATCTTAGAGCCTACTCCACGTACCAGGCATACTGCCGTCTCTACAGGAAGCTCTATGATCGTGTGGGGTGGATGGGACATTACTACAATTAGAAACAACGGTGGTATCTATGATCCTTCTATTGAAGGAGTTGGAGACATAGGAGTTGTGCCTCTTTGTTTGTTTAAAAAATTATAAAAATCGCAACTTGTAATATGTTACATCAAAAGTTAGTCTTCCTAATATTCATAATCCTTCCGTTTTCGAACTATGGTCAGACTGCTGAATTTAACCCTAAGGATTCAACTATAATTGGAAAGCTGTATGCTCCAGATGGAGATGTCGTCCTAAACTTGAAAAGAGGCCAAAATGCAGATCAAGCTAAAATTCAATTTCCAATAGATGTTTGCGAAAGTTCAGTAGGAGCATGTGTTTCTGGGTTTGATACTAATTGGGAATTAGGAGTTTTTGGAACTGATGAATTTAAAATTAACTACTATAATCTCAATATTCTTGGAATTCCAAATGAGAAAACTTATGAAGCATTAACCATATCATTTAGTGACCTTACCTCTAAAACAAGGGTAAGAGTTTTAGATGAACTTCAACTTGGAACATCAGGAGCTGTATTTTCATCAGGAATCTTTAGTACAACACATGATGGTAGCTTTCTTCCAGCTAGGGATAATAGTTCATTGTCCAATCTTGGTAACAGCTCCAAGCGATGGAATCAAGTCTGGGCAGCCAATGGTACCATTCAAACATCTGATGGGCGTCTTAAGAAAAACATTGTTACAATAGAAAGAGGGCTTGATGCGATTTTAAAATTAAGACCTGTAAAATACAATTGGAAAAGCGACCAAACATCTGATCAAGAATCTGGGTTTATTGCACAAGAAGTATTAAAGGTATTGCCCGATGCAGTCGTTACTCATGAATATGTTGCAGATGAATCTGGTAATCAAATATTAAAAGAAGTAAAGCACCTAGGCATGGACTATAGCAAGATCATTCCCGTCTTAGTGTCTGCGATACAGGAGCAACAGCAGATAATTGAAGAGTTGCAAAAACAATTAAAATAAAAATGAGACAAGTCAATCTCAACGTACCTTTTATTTGATCAGAAGTAGCCGTGGATTAATAGGATATAGCCATTCTATCCCTCTTTCTGTTAATATTGCGTCATCTTCAAGTGCCACTCGAAGTTTCTTGCCGCCCCATTCGGGAAGTTTTGTATAAGCAAAGAGTTCGATAGATAAGAGATTAGAAGGTTTTAACTCGTAGCCCATTCTTTTAGGATTGAAGAATGCAATAGATGGTCCGACACCATGTCCCCAGTTACCCACAGAGTGACAACCAATGATAACATCAGTTTTATCCATTTCTGTGAATTGATTAAAGCCCTTCATTTTATTAAAGCCAGCAGCAGTCAAAGCTTTATAGACCGCAGTCTCAGCTTCTTGAGCAGTCACTCCAGCTTTAATAGT
>CAZRXJ010000143.1:0-5858 GCA_964604025.1 uncultured Saprospiraceae bacterium
TTCTGTTCTTCTATTGAATCTGTGTTCTTCATCAGGACATCTTACGCCATTGACGCACCTATTCAATATAACGGATTCGCCATAACCTTTAGGCACTATTCTTTCTTCAGCAACACCTCTATCTAGCAACCACTGTCTTGCAGATTCGGCTCTCTTCTGTGATAGATTCTGATTGTATGGTGTAGTACCTCTTGCATCTGTATGTGAAGAAAGTTCGATGACCATGTCATTATACTCATTCATCAGATTGAGTATAATGGTGAGATCTTTTTCTGATTCTTTAAGGATGTCCCACTTTTCAAATTCGTAATAAATATTATCAAATCTGATGGCTTCGTTGATGGTCACTGTATCAATCCGGAATGTAGATAACGGTGGGCCTTCTGGCTCAGCAGGAGGTAATTTTTTCAAGATTACTTTCTCTCTATAAGATTTGTCTTCAATAACATTGTAAGTGTTAATCTCAACAGTATCTGAGATGTACCCCTCTTTAGATGTGATGATTCTATACTTACGTTCAGCATCTAAAGGAAAACTAAATCTATACTCTTCCTCTTCTGTCTTCCTCTGAGGAGGATCATAAACTGTAACATCAGATAATTCTACCGTTGCACCTCTAAGTGGTTTTTCATTTTCATCACCAACACCGACAAGTAAGTCTATGGCTAACTGACGGATATTGAAATTATAAATATCGTAACAACATGTCTCACTACCTTTTAACTTCTTTTTGTTTTCATCTTTGCGATTAGAGATAAAATATCCGTTACTACCTTCTTTGTTAAATGACAAAAACCAATCGTCAAATGGAGAATTATAATTTAGACCAAGATTTTTCGGTATAGACCAATTAGTTCCGTCCCATGAACTATAAAATAAATCAAGTCCTCCTAAGCCTGGTCGACCTTCAGTACTAAAATATAATTTACCGTCGTAATAATGAGGTGTTATGTCATCATACTTGGTATTGACCACTTCTCCTAGATTGACAGGCGCACCAACTCTTCCTCCACTGATAGTCACATAGTAGATATCATCTCCACCAAATCCACCTTCCATATCTGATACAAAAAATAACACTCTTGTTCCTAAAAGTTCTCCAGGTGATGGATGTTTAGCTATCCAATCTCCATTGACAGATTGAAGAGGTTCTGCTGGTCCCCAGTCGTCATCACTCATGTCACTATAGTAAATGGTTGAAGAAATGATATCATCAAATGATAGCATTTGCCTTGAGTAATACATTCTTCTTTTATCATCAGAGAAGGATACATTACCAACATGAAATCCATCTCTGTTAACTTCTCTTTCTAAGGCTTCTGGTTTGCCAAACTTGCCTTCTTTCTTTGTAGATTTATAAATCTTAGCGTGATACTTTTTTTCTTTGCCGTCTATTACAATTTCCTTGTTGCGTTTGAAAGAAGAAAAATATATGGTCTCATTATCAAATTCTACTGGAGAAAACTCTGCAGATCCAGAGTTAATATCACCCTGCGCAAAGTTGATAACTACTTCTTCATTTTGAGCTAACTCTACTGCACTTGACATGCCCGCTAATTCTATTTTAGCAAGTTCTATCAGGGTATCATCCGAACTTAGTTCAGTGATTAGTTCAAAGTTTTCTTGTGCTTGCCCGAGTTCACCTAAGGAGCGCAGAGTTCTCCCATATGCATATCTATCATCGATAAATACATTGTCAACATCATCTTTTAGAATTCTGGTATAGTACCTTTCTGCATTGACAAAGTCTCTGATCTTATAATAAGAATACGCTATAGATAGGGCAACATCAGTTGACTTGTTTTCTCTATAAGCATTGCGATACCATTCTATCGCTTTTACATAATTGCCTTCGTCTATAGCCTTGTCAGCGGCAGTAAGCATGTCTTCATACTTCACTGAGTTGATGGGCTGACCTATAGCAATTATAGCCGATGATAGAATAATAAAATATGTAAGGATTGTATTTTTCATAAAGCGTTATGCTTTCTAAGAAGAGATTGTATTATTCAATTACTTCTATATTTCTAATTAATTACAGTCTAGGACAGAAGATCACTTTTTCAACATTGGGATCTTTATATATCCGTCCGATATAACCAACTGACATCTCAAATCCATTGCCTCCACCTAAGGCACTTAATTGTGACAATGTGATATCATAACTGAGTCGAACTGTTAAGTCTTTTATTCTGACACCTCCGATCAGATAAGCGGCATCAAATGAAGGCAAAGGTCTAAATCCGATACCACCTACAAGACTAAATTGCTCCTTGGCATTGACCAGGTATTCTGCTGTTGATTGTATCTGAATCTCTGTTGTCCCTCCAGACGTCATAAATAAAAAAGCAGGATTGAGTCTGAGACGACTGGAAAGTAGTGTTGATGCTTCTGCGTGTAACACAAGGTTTCTTCTAAAAGCATCTAAAGTTCTTCTTGGATCAGTCGTTGGTCCTGGCATCAACATAGTATCTCGATTGCCACCTTGAGCTACAGCTATTGAAGTCTCTGGAGCATTTAGATGATTAAGTGCAAGACCAAATCTTACAACATTGTCATCGACTTCAGTCTTATAGGTAAAACCAAGAGAGAGATCCGTGCCTCGTGAAGACCCTTCTCCTTGTGTATCACAACCAGGTAATGTGCACTCCCCTTCAAATTGTCCAGAAGTAAAACTCGGCTGCGTTGAAGTATTAGCAAGACTTCCAAGCAATCTATAATTGCTAACAGAACTAGAGAGACTGCTATAGTTAATACCTACGGAGAATACATTAGCATAGTCGTCATCAAGCCCTATATGATAACCGACACTGAATCCAGTAGAGTTATACTTACGATTAGCAGTACCTGCTTGGTCGTTGTAAAAACTGAGTCCTGCTGATATCCAATCGTTCTCAAGTAGAAGTCCACCTTTCACGTTAAACTCTCCAGAGGCTACTATGGTTTTAGCAGCATTGCTATCTCCAAAGTTGCCCCATTGTCCTCGATATAATCCATTGATACGATAGGTACCTTTGAATGCTCCTGTCAATCCTGGATTAAGCGCACTGGGTGCCATCCTAAAATCTGTGAAGTGCCCCTGTTGTTGTGCAGACATATTGCCTGACATACTCATTAGACCCACTAACAAAATGGATCCAAGAAATATGCGTTTAATCTTAGAGCTGACTAGTAAATCTTGTCTCATATATCAAATATCGTAAGTTATCACCAAATAAGCATACACCCTAGTATTCTTACTAAAGTATATGTTGGCGTTATAATAATTGCTCTTCTGGGGATTAACACAGCAGTGATGTCCCAAGATAACAGTGTACAAAACGATTTAAAAGCTAATAATACTACATCAGAAGTCAATAAAAAACGCCTGTCGTGGACTTTATCTTTAGGTAGCGCAGTTTATGTGGGTTCATCTGTAGCACTATATGATGCTTGGTACAAAGATTATCCATCTTCTGGGTTTCATTTTTTTGATGATACTGCCGAATGGAGAGGCGTAGATAAGGCTGGTCATATCTTCTCTGGATACTTTCAATCCGAGTGGGCGTACAAGACTTGGCGATGGACAGGTCTCAATGAGACAGAGTCTATATGGGCAGGAGCAGCAACAGGTTTTCTTGCGCAGACGACTCTTGAAGTGATGGATGGTTTCTCCTCACAATGGGGCTTTTCTATAGGAGACTTTGGTGCTAATGTGGTGGGTATCGGTGGATTTGCATGGCAACAGGCAACATGGGGAGAACAAAGGATCAGACTTAAGACTTCTAGTTCTCATATAGACTATCATCGACGATACGGTGATCAGATCTATCAAGATCGTGCAGATGAATTGTATGGCACTGGGTTTTTCACCAGATATCTTAAAGATTATAACGCACAGACCACCTGGCTTTCGGCCAATGTCAGATCATTCTTTCCAAAGAGTAAGCTACCCAAGTGGTTCAACGTGGCTGTAGGCTATGGAGCTGAGAATCTATTTGGTGGATTTAGTAATGCCTTGCCGAGTCAAGATATATCCTTACTTGATACACCTCGATATAGCCAATTTTTCATCTCTCTCGATGCCGACCTCAGTAAGATAGATACATCTTCGCCTTTTCTGCGCACCTTATTGGATATCCTCAATGTTGTAAAAATGCCCTTCAGTACCATCGAAATTAATACCTTGGGTGAGGTCAAGTTTTACGCTTTTCGATTTTAAGACTTCTTATGAGATATATAATATTTACCATGTCGCTGATGACAGTGATATTGATAGGTAGTTGTAGACAGGTAGCAGATCATGTTGATACCCGTGCTACAGAAGATATCGCTCAGAGGCAAATGAAGATTATACAACCGGATCGGTACAATGTTGCTTTTCTAATTATGGATGGTGTGTACAATACTGAATTGACCGCACCATATGATATATTTCAACACACCATATATAGAAAAGGCATTAAGTCAATGAATACTTTTCTAGTGGCAGATACGTACGAACCAGTTACGACATTTGAAGGGATGCGGTTGATACCAGATTTTAATTATAAGACTGACGATATACCTAAGATTGATGTCCTAGTTGTACCGAGTGCAGAACATCATCTTGACACAGATCTTGATAATCAAGCGATGATTGATTGGGTATCGGCTATTGGAAAAGAGGCTTCTTATGTGACGAGTCACTGCGATGGAGCATTTGTACTAGCCAAAGCAGGATTATTGGATGACGCTGTATCTACTACTTTCCCTTCAGATGTAGATAAATATAGAAAGATGTTCCCGCACCTTGATGTTAGAGAGGACATACTGTTTGTCCATGATGACAAGTTCATTACCTCTGCTGGTGGTGCGAAGTCATTTGAAGCGGCCCTCTATCTTACAGAGATACTCTATGGTGATAGTATCGCAAGAAGTATAGCTGGCGGATTAGTGATTGATTGGGATTTGCTATCAGTGCCACACATAGTTATAGAATAACATGAGTGTACTGAAGTTTGACCACTGTTAAAAATGGATTCAATTTAACAAACTACAAGATGAAATATGTATTAGTACTTACCTTCTTCCTACTTTTTGCCTGCAATCAAAAAGATCATAAGCCGATGCCAGAAAGCTCAACTGAAGAAATATCAGAAAGTGCTATAAAGCTCCCTCAAGTTGAAAGATGTGGCTATGAAGCAATAAGTGATGATTATAAAAATTGGCAATTAATCTTTGAAGACAACTTTGACGATGATCTTTCTAATTGGAATGCTTGGGAGAGTGGGGCGTTCAACGAAGAGATACAATACTATCAACCTCAGAATGTAATGCTATCTGATGGTCTTCTATTTATAAAAGCCAAACGAGAAAAGGCCAACGGTGATACAGACCCTTACAACGATACTCAGAAGAATTTTGATTTCACTTCTGGAAGGGTAGAATCAAAAACCCACTTTGGCCCCGAACCTACTGAAGGCAAAAGAGAAGTAAGATTTTCAGCAAGACTCAGATTAGTAGAAGGAGAAGGTATGTGGCCTGCATGGTGGTCTTACAATGACCCTTGGCCTACAAAAGGAGAGATGGATATACTGGAAGCGCGTGGGCATACGCCTTATGAATTTCAATCATGCTTTCATTATGGCGCAAATATTAATGAGTTGGAGACAGACGCAAAGTTTAATGAAGCTCATTATAAGTTAGAAGAGAAGCTGAGCGATTGCTTTCATGTCTATGATCTTGTATGGTCTCAGCATCAATTTCAAATTGTGTTTGACGGCGAAGTCGTCAAGACATATGATGTTGACACTTACGAATATGTCGATGAGTTTTTTGATCACAAACACAAGCTAGTTTTGAACCTTGCTGTAGGTGGATGGTTTTTTGATTCATAT
>CAZRXJ010000144.1:0-5857 GCA_964604025.1 uncultured Saprospiraceae bacterium
AATTATCAGCCATTATAGAATCTAAAAAACTATAATTCAATTGATTTATAATCTTAAGAAATTAGAATCTCATCTTTCTTATTATTATAATTTGCGATTCTTTTTTCAGATGCTTCTTTCATCGATATTAACTCAAGAACACAATTGTTGAGATGACGATATAGGAGTTGCGCGGATTCAGAGGCACGGGTCAGCTGTTGTTGCATGATCCAGTCTGTAATCAAGTTGCCAAAGAAAAAATCTGAAAACTCTGTTAGTTCATTTGGATTAATTGAGAAGGTAATCTCCTTACCGATATCATTTAATTCATTTTGAAAGATATTGAGATGATGCTTAACTTGAAAAGCAAGATTTCTAGCACGATCTATTGCATCTCTTCTCATCCGTCGTCTTGAGTGGTGATTGCGCTGCTGCCCCGGCCATTGTCCCCAGTTCTTTACTTTTCCTAACAAACTAACAATCTGTTGCATCAGATTATGACATAACCGACCCACTTCCAGTGCTTCTTCAACTTCAACTTTGAAGCGATAAGTATCTTCTAAATCATTACTTAACTTAAGCAATTTTGTCCTTAATTGAGGATCTGTTTTTATAATTTCCGCTTCACGATTACTTTTAAGACGCTTGAGCCTATCTTTCAGATCCTTTCTGGAGGTAATCTTAGACTCTAGGATATTGAGTTCATATTCTAATAAGTCGATACTATTATTGAGCTCTTCTTCTTTTAAGGTGAGCTCAAGGTATTCTTGTCGTTCTTTCTCAACTTGATCTTTTTTACTCCCTAGAATCTTATAGAATATTGCTTTGGTTGAAAGGCCTTCTAATTTTTCAATATCGCGTAGTTCTTTGTTGAGTTGTATACCTATCTTCTTGTATTGCTGAGTAGCATTCTTTAGTTCTTTCTTAGTCACTTTTACTTGATCTTCTACCCGATCAAGATGAACGATCTCCTTGATTGTATCCTGTATACTTTGTTGCAGTTGTGTTAACATAATCGCTCTACATTACTGTATTCAAATGTAACAAACTCCCAATACTTCTATCAGTTAGAATGCATTTGATTGGACATATAGAAATATTAATATGTATCAGTCATTTTTAGTATTATTGTAACTGGACTGCATGATTAAAAAAGGCAATTAGACATTTTAAAATAATAAATTACTATGGGAATATTTAGTGAGATCAAAAAACTCTTTTTTGTTACTAAGTCAGTAGGCAAATCCGCAGCTGGGAAGGGCTTTGATATGGCCAAAGATGCCAGTGGTGATTTGATAGACAAAGCTGGCGATCTTGCTGGAGACATAGCTGAGACTGCTGGCTCTAAAGCGGCAGAACTAGGTGGTGACATCCTGGACAAAGCTGGTGATATAGGCGGTAGTATAGCTGGCAAGACAGAAGGGTTGCGAGATGCCATACTACACTCGGCAGAAGGAACCATTAATATGGTCAACAAAAGCGAAACACTTAAAAATGTAGCTTCGACTACAGAGCGAATCGGTGAGAAAGTGCTCAGTACTGGAGAAGATCTCATCAACAAAGGTGGTGATGCTGTTGAAGCACTGGGTAGCAAAATACTAGGTGAAAATCACGAAAACTTAGAGAAGGCTAAAGATTTTACTGAGAAAGTCGGTGGGAAGGTCATTGAGACCAAAGACAATATCGTCGAAAAAGCGCAAGACATATTTGAAGATATAAATCAGAAAATAGACGAGACTGTTGATAAGGCAAAAGCAGAAGAAGCCGCAGAGGCAGCTGCACCTCCTCCCAAGCCTTTTCATGAGACTATCAAAGAAAGCAAAGATGACTCTCTATTAGATGGTACAGATGACTTTTTTGCAAAAGCAGAGAAGTTTGCCGATGGGGACTATGCAGGTGCTCAAGAGGGTATGATCACAATCGATGAGACCAAGCATGAAGTTGAAAAAAAGATAGCCAAGGCTGGCGGATTTGTAGATCATGATGGAGATGGCAATGAATTAGTTGATGACGCCATGATTGTCGCTGATGAACAAAACGAAACCATGAAATCCGAAATGACTGATATGATGGATAAGGCAGCGGATGCGATGGGTGATGCTAAGGATTCTGTATCCGAAGGAGCCAAAGGAATGTTGGGAAAAGTTGGCGGAATGGTAGCAGGAGCTGCTGCTATAGGTGGATCCCTCATGGATAAGGCAGGAGATGCAACAGGTGACCTTGCCTCAGGTGTCAAGAACGTCGCGGGTGATGCTCTCGCATCTGCGAAAGACGCAGCAGGAAGTGTTGTAGAAGGTGCGGGCGACTTAGCTAATGCAGCGAAAGACAAGGTGGCCGATGCGGCATCCGGTGCTACCAATCTGGCAGAAGATGCTTTAGCTTCAGCTAAAGATGCTACTGGTAGCATCGTTGAAGATGCTGGTGACTTAGTAGACGCTGTAAAGAATAAAGCGGGAGATATAGTCGATGACGCAACAGATGCTATAGATGGAGATGTCCTTACTTGATGAGTAGAGCACGTTCTTTCTGGGGCTGGGGATACGAAGATTATAATTTAGACCAGAAGGCTATCGAAAGATATAAAGCCTTGCTTTCTTCTACTCTTGGTATTGATAACTTAGTTGCCATACCACTCCCTTCATTGGAGCAAAATCCATTGAGACAACCGAGGTTTCAATTATCAGATGCCATTGCAGCTATTTGTTCTGATGACAGTTTAGACAGAGCAAGTCATTCTTATGGCAAATCCTTTAGAGATGTATGGCGTGCATCGCACGGTATATTTGACAATCCTCCTGATTATATAGCCTACCCTAGATCGGAAGAAGATATACAACTACTATATACATTCGCCCAAAAAGAAGACATCGCAGTGATACCATATGGTGGAGGCTCATCTGTATCTGGCGGAGTCGAACCTACAGAAGACGATCGATACAGAGGAGTCATCACAGTCGACATGAAGCACTTCGATAAAGTGCTGGACATAGACCATGTTAGTAGGACCGCTAGGATACAAGCAGGTATATTTGGACCAGCTTTAGAAAGTCAGCTTAAACCACATGGCTTAACGCTAAGACACTTCCCACAGAGTTTTGAATTTTCCACATTAGGTGGTTGGATCGCAACGCGATCAGGTGGGCACTACGCTACTCTTTATACCCATATAGACGAGTTCGTTCAATCGGTAAGAATGGTGACACCACATGGCATCATGCAATCCAGAAGACTTCCTGGATCTGGCGCAGGACCCAGTGAAGAACGCTTGATATCAGGATCGGAAGGCATATTGGGCATCATAACAGAAGCATCTATGAGGTTGCAACATGTACCTCAATATAAGGCATCAAAAGCCGTATCATTTGCACAATGGCAAGATGCGATAGACTGCTGTCGCGAAATATCTCAATCAGGCCTTTTTCCTACTAACGCACGTCTTGTAGACCCTCTGGAAGCAATGTCCAATGGCTTAGGAGATGGTCAATCCACTATGGTTATCTTGGGATTCGAATCAGCTCATCATGATGTCTCTGATCAGATGAATAAGGGATTAATCATATGCAAAAAATATAGGGGCACTTGGAAAAAGGATGAGGACAAAAAAATTAACAAGAGAGACAAAGCTGCAGATAATTGGAAAGCGTCTTTTTTGAGGGCACCTTACATCAGAGACCTCTTCCTCAGAATGGGATGCATCATGGAGACATTTGAGACAGCTGTTACTTGGGATCAATTCGAATCTTTCCATAATGGTATCATAACATCTGCTAATCAGGCCATCAAGGAGATAGCAGGTGGTGGATATATCACTTGCAGATTCACACATCTATATCCTGACGGACCAGCACCTTATTATACGATTATCGCAAAAGGGCAAACTGGAAACGAGATAGATCAATGGGATCAAATTAAAAAGATAGTTTCCGATCAAATTATAAAATTAGGTGGCACCATCACGCACCATCATGCCGTGGGTAAGGATCATCAAGCACATTATGAACAGCAACAATCTGAGATATTTGGCACAGCATTGAGAGCTGTAAAAGATAAATTAGATCCGCAATGGATACTGAATCCAGATGTTCTAATTAGAAAATGAAAAATTGATCATTTTATTTTATTCAATCGATCAGATAACTTTTCAACAACCAAATTTTGTAATAATTCTTTAGTATTAGAAATTGCGGCTTGCAAGCCGTAAGCGCTTACGAGGTCATGGATCGTTATTAACCCTTTTATCTCTTTGTCTATTAATTTATTCTGTCCACAAAGAGCAACAACTGGTATATCATGTATAGATGCAGAAGCCAGTACACCACTAAGGACCTTACCATTCAATGATTGATTATCTATGCTTCCTTCTCCTGTGATAATCAGATCTACATCATTTGCGACAGCATCAAATCTTGAGATGTCCTTTATAAAATCAATCCCTGAGACAATCTCGCCATCCAAGAAAGCCAAGACCCCTGCACCCAAACCTCCAGCGGCACCAGCACCCGGTATCTTTGCAATATCTTTATTTAGAAACTTCTTACATCGTTTAGACATTTTGCGTAAGCCTTTGTCCAATATCTGAATGGCATACTTGTCTGCTCCTTTCTGTGCACCATAGACATATGCAGCACCATTCTTCCCATATAAAGAGTTGTTGACATCACAGACAGCATAAAAATTGACGTCGCTCTTTCTATACTTAAGTACCTTGCTTATCTCCATAATAAAAGCCATACTCAATCCTACAGGAGGAACTTCATCTCCATCTCGGTCTCTAAACTCATATCCCAATGCCTCAGCCATACCTATGCCCATATCATTGGTAGCGCTACCTCCTAAAAATATATAAACCTCCTTGACACCATGTGAGATGGCATCAAGGATCATCTCCCCAGTACCAAAAGTGGAAGTATAGAGTGGATTTTGTTCTTCATGCGATAGCAAACCTAATCCAGAAGCTGCAGCCATCTCGATATATGCCGCATCTCCATCTTCCGACTTCAAATAATGTGCAGTTATCGTCCTTCCCAAAGGGTCTTTGACCAGTACTGACTTTTCTTCAACATCTTTATACCTTCTGATCGTATTGATCGAACCTTCACCACCGTCAGCCAAAGGAATCTTGATCGTCTGAATCGATGGATCGATCTTCGATATGCCTAGCTCAATAGCGGCACATGCTTCTTCTGCACTTAGGGTACCTTTGAATTTATCAGTGGCGATTAGAATGGTCATTATGTTTTTGTGATTATGTGCTTTTGTGTTTGGGTTTTAGAAGTTTAATCTGTTTTATATGTTTAATGAGTATTTAGAAGTTTAAAGGTTGTTCTTGACTCTTGAACTTGCTCTTGTTTTGAACTTGACTCTTGCGCTTGAACTTGATCTTGACCTCTCTCACAATCTGCTCGCGATATCAGCAGGACTATACTCCACTGACTTCAACACCTTATTGTCTCCATCTCTATACACGAGATACTCATCCCCTTTTTGAACGATATGCGAGTCGGTATCTTTTTCTGATTTATAATGAGCTTGCGTTTGCTTCGCTACATCAAGAGACTTGCATGTCTTGCTCATATTGGATCGTTGCACTTCATCGAAGAGCATCTTAAACTTATCAGCCAATCCAAATTCTAAGATTGCACCAGACAATACATACTGTATGTCACAGAGGGCATCGGCAACTTCAACAAGGTCATTATCAGCTATTGCATCTTTCAATTCGTTCAGTTCTTCTTGTAAGAGGTTAACTCTTAACACGCAGCGTTGGGCATTGGGAATGCCAGGTTTTTCGACGATTGGCAAATCAAACGTCTTATGAAACTGTGCTACATCATTAAGCCCTTGGGGCTCATCATACTTTTTACTCATGCTGATTATC
>CAZRXJ010000145.1:0-5841 GCA_964604025.1 uncultured Saprospiraceae bacterium
GATATTTTTATAATGTTATTGTTGAGTGCCTTTTCGTACAACTCTTGCTTATAGTTCTCAATAATTTCTTGCTTTCTCTTATGTAAGAACATACGGTTTAGCTGTGGTCTTATATACTCTAACGGTGAAAAACCTCCTTTGTCTATATTATCCACAATTTTAAGAAAGTATTCATACTCTTTGTCATTTTGTCGTTGCTTTATCTTCTGCTTTACACGACTCTCTGACCAGCCGTCGTACCATGAGTCTAACTCAGACCAAGACCGCCACGTAGCTGTATCAAGATGACTTTCTGTAGCAAATGCTCCGGCAAAGCTCTTTATCGACTCATATTCATCTTTCCTCCAGTCATTGGTAAAATCACTTAAACCCTCCGCACTTCTTTCAAGTTTGATATATATGCAACGATAGATGTTTTCTGTGAGGATAAACTCTTCTTTCATCATCTCATAGAAAGTCGTCAGATCTGCATCAGATACGATCGTGTCATATCGCTGATTCAATATTTTTTCTTCAAGATTGAACTTTAACAATTTGGCTTGATAGTCTTCTACCAGTCTGTCAATCTCATCATCCGAAGAAAAGTATTTTGAGGCTTCTCTGGTCATCAGTTTGTCTCTTACCCACTGATCTATGAATGCTGTGGCAAGAGACTGACTATCTTGAGGACTAGTATTAGGATGTATAAGGTGTGATAAGTCCTTATCGTAAAGAGTTTGATTGTCTACCGTTGCCAACATTTTGCGATCGCCTTCAATAGCAACTTCGCGATGCTTACAACTTATCATGCATAAAGTACAAGCCAAGAAGACAATGATAAGATCGCGTTCTAATACCTTAAAGTATGAGGCCATACACTTATATTAGTTGTACAATCGCTTTAATTGCTTGTTCTGGATCTTTACTCTATACTCTTTTTTCAATTCTTCTATCCAGTCCTTATCAAGTTGATCTTGATAATCAGATATAACATAACCTTTCGCTTCTTTTAAAGTTTTATTCCTCGCAGGTATATGCTCTTCAACTTTTATAAAGGTGGTGACTTTTAAGTTTTCATTGAAGACAGGCTTGGACACAAATCCCTCTTCGATTGCGATATTCTTTAAAGTTTTATGACCTTGTTCTAGTGTCTCCTCATTATGAATCAATATTTCCCTGCCTTTATTAAATAGAGCAAGAACGTCTTCAGCATTATTTTTCTTGGCATAAGTAACGATGGAAGAAACTTTAGATGGCTCAATTGTCTTTATAGAATACTTCGTGATTCGAGCTCGCTTTTTCCATTTGTAATTTTGATCATTACTATTGAAGAATTTTGAGATGGCAGCTGTATCACGTGATGCCTTGTCCCAGATCATATCTTTTGCAATATCAAATAATAGTATGCCTTCCTTATATTCTCTCATAAGGTTTTTGAATTCAGGATATCTATCTTCTAATCTGTCTTCAGCGAATGAAATTGCCTTGGTGGTGATATAGGATTTGTAAATTTCCTCAACCGATTGCCCAACACTGATCTGCCCTTTGGCTCTCATTCTCTCTTTACTATTTTTCTTTACAAAGGCTATAAAATTACTTATCCTATATTCATCAGAACCAAAGGATAGTAACACATCGTCAGCCATCTCTGGCACCTTCCAATTATAATTAAAATAGTCATCGGATAATGCATTGGTAAAATTATTTAGAAGCTTTTTATCTTCTTTAAAAGAAGCTTCTTTTTTAATTTCATGTACGACTTGATCTCTCAATCTTTCAAATCGATCTCCTTGATTCGGAGCGCCTTTGAGTCTTTCTTTGATTACATCTTTAGAATCCAAAGATCGTTTACTCACTCTTTTTATAATGTGCCAGCCTATAGATGTCTCTACTGGTTCTGATATGTCTCCATCTTTAGTTAATCCAAATGCAGCATCTTCAAAACTTTGCTCGTATTGACCGATGGTAAAGAAGCCCAGATCTCCATTATTGCCTTTTGTATCTTTATCTTCTGATGATATGACAGTCGATTGTTCAAAGGTTCTTTCACCTTTCACTATATTATCATATATCTTTTTTATCTTAGGATATACGCCTGCAAGAGGTATGCCGCTAGAACTCTTTTTTCTAATTAGCAAGTGCCGTGCTTCCATAGTACCACGCGCTATTCTTTTACTTTCTACTTTGAGGATATGATAGCCCAGATCACTTCTTATGGGTTGAGATATTTGTCCAGGATTAAGTGTGTATGCTACATCTTCTAATTCTATAAAGCCATCAGGAAGCGGTGCATGTACATATCCGATATTTCCTCCATCAGTTGCGCTATTGCGATCTTGTGAATATTGTAGGACAGCGCGATTGAAATCCATACCGTTATCAAGCTCTTTTTTTATCTTCAATATCTGCTTATATGCCTGTTGCTCCTGCTCTTTAGAAGTCTTTCTGCCAACAGATATCAGTATGTGTTTTAATTCAACATCTTGTTGTTGACGATTATAGATCTCATCAACCATACGAGATATCACTTCCTTATCTATTACATATGAGTCCGCTAACTGAGAACGATAACCCATTAATTCTTTTTGATAAGATTCTGATTGATGGTAACCAAGTTCTCTGGCCTTGTGCACTTTAAGTTTAAAGTTGATATAGAGCTCTAAGTATTCGTCTATACTCTTCTTGCTATAATCTGCTTTATCTCTATTGTTCTTTTCATAGATATATTTGAACTCTGAGATGGAGATAGGATCTTTCTCTATATAAAACAAAGCATTGTCTTGTGCTATAACTGTGACACCTGAAAGAAGAAGGATAATTATCAGTTTAATCTGATTCATGTACTTTGAATTGATAGCCTTATGTGTTTTATGAACTGCAATGCCCATGACTTTTTACTTAAAAGATTGTTCAGTTGGTTAAAGATCAAAACCTATGTCACCTCTAAAATATTTTCCTTCGAAGTTAATACTTTCGATACTTAACATAGATTTAGCTATTGCTAAATGATGATCGGTATCTAGCGATGTGACTGCTATGACACGGCCACCATTGGTTACAACCTTATTGTTTTCGATTTTAGTTCCAGCATGAAATACAAGACTTTGTAATGTCTCGGACTCATTGATGTTGATTTCCCTGCCTTTTTCATATTGACCAGGATATCCTTCTGATACAGTCATGACCGCTGCTGCTGTTCTGAAGTCCTTGTCCAGTGCTATCTCATATAAATCTTGCTCAAACAATGCTGTACACAACTCAACAAAATCATTTTTGACTCTAGGCAGTACTACTTCTGTCTCAGGGTCGCCCATTCTGCAGTTGTACTCGATCACATATGGTTCATTGTCAACTTTGATCAGACCAAAGAATATGAATCCCTTGTAGTCGATCTGACGATCGCGAAGACCACTTAAGGTAGGTAGTATGATTCTGTCTCTTACTTTATCGACCATGGATTGATCAACAAAAGGTACTGGGCTTATTGCGCCCATCCCTCCAGTATTAAGACCAGTGTCTCCCTCGCCGATGCGCTTATAATCTTTTGCCTCTGGGAGTAGTATATAATATTGACCGTCCGTAAGGACAAATACTGAAAATTCTAATCCACTTAAGAATTCCTCTATAACTACTGTCTTACTGGCTTCACCAAACTTTCCATTCAACATCTCTTTGAGTGCGTCAATAGCCTGAGTACGGTCTTCCAGAATGAGAACCCCTTTGCCTGCAGCCAACCCGTCTGCTTTTAATACAAAGGGCCCGTCAGTATCATTGAGGTGTTTTATTCCTTCTTGAAGATTTGATTCAGTGACTTCGAGATAAGCCGCAGTTGGTATATTATATTGATTCATAAAGGATTTGGCGAAAGCCTTACTTCCTTCTAAGATCGCTCCATTTTTCTTTGGTCCGATCACCATTAGAGAAGGTATATGCTCTTCAAAGTAATCCGTAATACCTGCAACAAGTGGCGCTTCTGGACCTACAATCATGAGTTCTATCTTATGCTCAAGTACATAAGATTCTACTTCCTTGAAGTTCATGATATCTATAGCCGCATTGTGAGCAATCTTAGCCGTACCGGCATTGCCAGGCGCAACATGAAGGCCATCACATAAAGGGCTTTGAATCAATTTCCATGCGAAGGTATGCTCTCTTCCTCCGCCCCCCAGAACTAGTATATTCATGGATATCTCAGGTAATCTTTAATGCTGCGAAGGTAAGCCAATCTATTGACAGAATACCATAGGCACAATGATCTTCTTACACTTGCTATCTACTTAGCTTATGTCATGTTACTTTTGTGCCTTAATCGCTTCAGCATATGTACGCATATATCAATGGTCAATACTCATTCAAATCTCCAACAGAAGTGTATATCGATGTGCAAGGCGTCGGTTATCATGTACATATAACGCTCAATACCTTTGCCCAGATAGAATCACTGGATAAAGGAAAGCTATACACTTATCTGCATGTTAAAGAAGATGCTCAGATATTATTCGGGTTTTTTACGAAGGAAGAAAAACAATTGTTTATTCTCCTTTTATCAGTATCTGGTATAGGTCCCAATACCGCAAGGATTATATTGTCATCTATGACACCGATAGAAGTCAGAACAGCCATCCTAACTGACAATGATGCCGCTTTTAAGAAAGTGAAAGGAGTAGGGCCGAAGACAGCTAAGAGAGTCATATTAGACTTAAAAGATAAGATTAAGGCTGGAAGCGCAATGGTCAATTCTGATCAACCTGTTGTCTCTACAGCCTTAAACCAAGCCACCGAAGCTCTACTTGCACTTGGGTTTCATAGACAGAAAATATCTAAAGTCTTGGACGGTTTGGCCATAACTCCAGCAATGAGCACAGAAGAGATCATAAAAAAAGGCCTACAAAGTCTTACATAATCATAATAAAAATACGCTTTACCCTAATAACTGCGTTACATAGTCTATCACGTAAAGCAAGAACTACTATCTAATGATTGAAAAGAAGTTGTCAATTCAAATACTGACTAGCCACACTTTACCGTATTAGTACCGCAACATTCATAATAGAGGTAGCTAAATTAATGATGAACAGTAGGATTGGCAAAATCACCACTTTGATCCTAATCATAGGAATCATCGGCATTTATAAGCTGGCAGCATACGATGTTGTAGGCCCTACAGCCTTGTGGGATATAGAGGAATCTTATCACGGGATCACATCTGATACCATTCCAATCAAAGATAGATATGGGGACTTTATCACAGAGGAGTACTATAATCCTTTTGATATACTTCCTTCGATTATCGATCAAAAAGTCGAGTATGACTTTGAATCTGGCCAATATGTCGTCTTCGAGAAGATTGGTGATGAATATTACCGTACTCCTACCTATCTGACCATGTCAGAATATCTAGATTGGCAGCAGAAAAAACAACAAGCCGAATATTTTAGGAAACTATCAGGGATCAAGTCGAAAGACTTCACTGCGGGTCTCCAGTTAGACCCAATGTCTGAGATCGATGTCGAAGCATTGTTAGTCGACCGATTATTTGGTGGTACAGGCATTGAGATAAAACCAACGGGTAACATAGATCTCTCCCTAGGTTTTGATTTTACAGACAATGGCAATCCTAACCTTACCGAGCGTACTCAGACACAACTCAATGTGCCCATATTTGATATGGATATCAATATGGGCGTTGAAGCGAAGATCGGAGACAAACTCGATCTGGGATTCAATTATAATACCCAAGCAACTTTTGACTTTGAGAAGCTTTATGAGAAAATTCCTTATTTCAAAAGGCTAGAAGGAAAAAATAGAAGAGGGGCTCGACGATCCCGATCAAGAACATCAAGTAGAGAAGGAGATGATGAA
>CAZRXJ010000146.1:0-5841 GCA_964604025.1 uncultured Saprospiraceae bacterium
ACGTATTGTTTTTAACATGTCTGCTATCGAAGGTTATAGCCATCGAGAGATAGCACAACAATTAGAAATTGCAGAAAGCTCTTCGAGGTCTCTTTTGACAAGAGCAAGAGCGTTTTTGCAAAGCCAACTTAAAAAAAATGACAGCTATGAAAAAGTCTGATCATGATATAGATAAATTGTTTGAATCCCATTTTGAGGATTTTCAAGCACCAGTTTTAGATAAAGATGGACTATGGAGTCGTATCAATCCTGATAAGACTAATAGGAGGTTTATGTTGTTTATCTTTTTTGGATTTATAGGTGCCTCATCTTTATTGCTTGCATGGACAGTAGATGAATTAGAATATAACCAAGCGGCAGCTGGTGGTGGTTCAAGCGATGAGTCAAGTTATGCTATTTTTGACAAGGATACTAATCAACAGCACTCCAACGATCTTATAGCAATCCTGGATGAAGTGGATGGTGTTGACGTTCAAACTGAAAAATATGTAAAAGAATCAGCTCAACTAATAAAAACCAACTTCATAAAAAGTAATGTCACTTCTAAGCTTACCAACAAGAGTCAGACTTCAATCATACATAAGGATTTCAAAGAACAAGATTATATAGATCATTCTACACTTGTTACTAATAAAGTCCATCCTAAAACATCAATTACAAATATCGGTAAAAGTGAAGTTGATAATGTCAATGTAAGTGTACTTCCTCAGCACTTTGAGATCTCAGAGAAAAGCAATATTAAAAAATCTGATCGCAGATTGCGATCACTAGTATCTGTACCAGAACGGATTCCGTCATTGGCGATAAATAGTCTTTATAACAAATATGGACTATCAGATGAGTTATCCATGAACAAACTTGTATGTAGTACTAAAAGAAGAGGAGGAGGGGCTGGCGGAGGTCATTTGTTTGTTGATGCATACGCCCATCTTGGACTTCCTATAGACCATGTATCTCTTCGGGCAGGCTCAGAAGAGGAAGTAGATTACCTCGACCTGTGGAATGATCGATACCAGTCACTATCGAGCTTCTCTGGAGGGTTGATGGTTGGATACAGTATGAACAATGGTTTGGACATATCTGCGGGTGGTGAGTATCAACGTATAGAATCCCAATATCAGACAACTCAAAGAGTGACTGAGATTATAACAGTATATGACCCAATGGCATTTTTCTTTACAGATGATAATGGAGATGTAGTTTGGGTTGCAGATTCTGTATCTGCTGTAAGCGTATTTGATAGAACTACTTCGATTGCCAACAACACAACACTGCTAAATATTCCTTTTCAACTGAGTTATCCGATTTTTCAAAGAGGTTCTTGGCAAGTAAGAGCATTGGCTGGCGGAAGCTTTAATTTTTCAATAGATCATCGAGGTCAGTTTCTAAGAAGTGATAATCGACTTGTTCTGTTAGACGATTCTAGCAGCGCTACCTATATGACGTCTAAACTTGGATTGAGTCTTGAAGCGGGTCTTCAATTGAGCACATTGATTGGAGATCGATTAGAATGCTATGCAAGTCCAAGATATCGTTATAGTCGACAATCTTATCTGGCTAGCACAGCATCATTATCAGTAGCGCGCGACTTTATAGGCCTTAGAGTAGGTGTTAGGTATCATCTTGATTAGAAAGGTAGATTAAAAAATTTTTGTCCAATCTTTTTGCATCTCAAGTAGATTGTTATCTATGATGGCTTTGACTTCACCCATAAGTTGTTGTGTATCATCCCCTTTAATCGAAGGTGCTATTCTTAATTTGACATGCGTAGACCATGCACCTATTTGCCCAAATATTTGCTTAGTCATAGAGGTATTGAACCAATAGTCTTTGCGAAGTGGATAGTCGATTGCAACTGGTATAACTGGAAGATTATGTTCAGTTGCTATAGAAAAAGTCCCAACTTTGAACCTGTCACTTGTTTGATTAGTACCAGTTGTGCCTTCTGCATAAACCAAAACATTAGCTCCAGATAACAATACTTCTTCGGTCTTTTCTCTTGCTGCAACGCGACTTCTTAACTTTTCTCTCTTTACAAATATAATCCCAGTCTTTTGCGCACCGAGACTGATGATTGGAAGTTTGCTCACTTCTGCTTTGGCAATGATATACGCATCGAGATATGCAGCTTGAATAACAGGGTCTAATAGGGTTCTATGATTACTAATGATTAATGCATTGGATACATCAGGACTTCCAACTTGCTCATCTATTTTAATGCCAAGTAGCCAACACGAAGATCTGGCCCATCGTCTTCGATGTTTGAAACTACGGGCGTCGCTCTTTCCGTTAATTGATTCGTCTATGATCAATCGAAAAATCTGAAAAGCTGTATTGGCAAGAATCAAAACTACTCTTATACTACCTAATATATACTTCATGATGTCTATCTACAAACATACTTTTCTTTTCATAATAGATTTTGATAAAGGAAATAAGAATAGGTGATATTTAATTTATTATAAAGTTTGATACTATTGGTTTACCTTAGTGTTAACATTGTGTGCTGTAATCAATGTGGTAAGGGAAAGCATAAGGACGGATGTCCTCACAGCGTACCGATTGTTGCACAACCTCCAGCTTTCTCTTATTTTAAAAACTATGACGAAACCTTAAGAAAAAGGCTTGTATCGGGCTCTCGTATCCATCTATTCCTTCATTGAATGAAAGTTGCCCTACGACATCCAGATCCCAATTGCTAGATATAGAATAGGTGATCGTCGGATTGATAAATAATGCTTTCGCCTGACTCGGGCTATATATGTTAGCAATACCCAAGCTCAATAATGGAGATATCGGTTGTGTCACTTGCGTAAATATGGCATACTGAAAAGGATATAGATTTTTAGCCGATAACTGTGTGACAAATAAACTTTCTAACCCACCAGTTGAAACACCCTGGCTATTGTATAAGAATCCGATATTAGTATACAGTCCTTTGTTGAATGAATAATCTACCGATAGAGTTGCTGCAAATGCGCTTTCACTTGATTGACTAAGTGGTATGAAGTACGTCAATTCGCCCTTGATGCTTGCGTTGTTTAGATTGCCAGCCCATCCCCCTCCGATAACAACATCATTTTCAAAGTACCCAGAAAGAACTTGAAAGTCGTAGTTACCTTTATTGAACTTCCATAAGCCACCAACAACCAATTCATCAAATGAGTCAGCTGCTCTCAGCGCAAACTCAATACTTGAAGTAGGACCTGTATAATGTGTAACTCTGATAGCATCACTGCCGGGTCGTTCTTCATAATCAAAATCGGAAAAGTTGAAAGCGTTAAAGATGTCATTGGGATTCCATACAGTGTTGATGCCCCAATTGATACGTTGCCTTCCGATTCTAACTTCCCAATCACCAGAAGCATACTCAAAATATAATCGATCTATCATCGTATGTAATAGAATCCCTTCACTATCAATAATATTAGCCGATAAGTCCAAAAAATCATTACCTGCGTCTTCATCAAAATTTTGCAAGATTATAGATCGTCCTCCATAAAACAATCTGTTCCTTAAGTCTGATTTAAATGTCCATTTATCATTTATAAAATATTGGAAATTTAATCTATTGTGGAGAAGATTATCTTGTGTTAGATCTTGCTGGCCAAAGAAGTTGAGATTGTATATTGTCTGTAGATTTTTTATATATCCCGTGAGTTCCCATTTTTTAACTTCTTCCTCCTGACAGAATGAAGAATAAGAGAGTAGGATACATACTATTATTACAAATATCCTCATTTATAAGTTTTGTGGGACATCCGTGATGATGATACCGTCATCCAAAGTAATTACCCGTCGCGCTCTTTCGATGACTCGTTGATCATGAGTGGAGAATACAAATGTTATGTTCTCCTCTTTGTTTAATTGAGCCATGATGTCAAGTAAGTCGCTCGTTGATTTAGAATCCAGATTAGCTGTTGGTTCATCTGCAAGTATAAAAGTTGGCTTGGATGCTAAGGCTCTGGCGACAGCGACTCGTTGTTGTTGCCCTCCAGATAACTCAGAAGGTCTCTTATCAATCTTGTCTGTCATGCCAACTGCTGATAACAATTCGAGGACACGATTATTTCTTTCGGTTTTCGATTTTTTCTGAAGCAGCATTACAAATTCTATATTCTCTCTAGCCGTAAAAACTGGAATCAGATTGTACGCTTGAAAGACAAACCCAATATACTTTTTTCTAAAATCGATAAGTTGATTGTCTGACAATGTGGAAATGTCTTTACCGCCTACCTTAATCATACCTTCAGTAGGACGATCTAATCCACCTATGATGTTGAGTAGGGTAGTTTTGCCTGATCCAGAAGGCCCTACTATCGCTGTAAACTCTCCTTTTTCAATATTGAGATCTACTCCTCTAAGTGCATGTACAGGGATCGTCTTCGGATTGTAAGTTTTCTTTATCTGTGTTGCGGTTATTACTGACATGGGTAAATTGTTCTATTAATTATATTTGATCACTGTCGACTGATTGCCTAACCAGAGTTGACTATTGACTGTGGTCTGTTTAACTGTCAATTTTTTCATATTTTTCTTATAGCTTCCACTGGTCTAAGTCTTATCGCTTTATATGCAGGGTAAGCAGCAGCCAGAACAGTTGTAATTAAAACGGCAATCGAGATCTGCATGAATGACCCCGATTGTAATTGTGGATAAACAATTGATCCCAATCCAAACTCCGACATACCTTCTGAGTATGCTGACAAATCAATACCATTTCGAGCTGTCCAATTTATAGCTATATAACCGATTAACATGCCAAGAGGTGCACTAATCAATCCGATCAGTAAAGTCTCTAAGACAATCATGGTGAATACTCTCACTTTATTCATGCCAACTGACATCAGCATGCCGAGTTCTCGATACCTTTCTAACACTGCCATCAACATGGTGTTAATTATTCCAAAGAACAAAGCCAACATGACAATCGTCATAATAAACTTTGCCGATATACCAATTTGAGATTTGAAAAGCCTAATCTCGGGTGATATTTCTTCATAAGTTTCTACAAGTAGATTAGACTCTATACTTTGTATATCAGCCTTGTCTTGAATTATAAACTGCTCATCATGAAGAAGTACAGCTATTTTGTGTGCTTCATTTTCTAAATTCAATAGTTGATTTAGGTCGGGCTGCCTTATGAAGACAGTAGCCTCGTCAAATTTGTTACTATTGGTTTTGAAGATGCCAACAATTCTAAATGCGGCATCAATAATTTCTCCTTGCTTATCTTGAAATCTAAGAACAAGTTTCTTTCTTATTCCTACCTTAAGTTTATCTGCGAGACGTTGACCGATGACAATCGGATTCCTTTTTTCGCTGCTTAAGTATGATCCTTCTATTATATTTTGATCCATTTGAGTAATCGTCTTCTCGAGTTCAGGGTTTATCCCTGTGATCGTGATGCCTCTACTTGCTTTAGCAGAAGAGATGATGCCATTAGCGATGGTCTTTGATGTTGCAGCTTTTACATTACTCAGTTTTGTAATCTCCTTCAGTTTATAGTCTATATCACGCATAGTATACGATACATCATACTCTTCCTTATAATTTGGATGGTGTATCTGAATATGAGAGATTTCAGTTTTGATAGTGTTGTTGATGAATGATTGCATCTGACCACTGATGAACGCCATCATAAATACAGTCGCTGCTACACCTATGGCTATAGCGAACATGATTACTATGCTTCTGGTCTGACTTCGCCAGATGTTTCTCCATGCAAGTTTGAGTATCAAATTTTCATTTTTGAGTTTTCAATATATATTTGCAGCACGCCTGCCTTGCGGTTCACTCGTCAAATGTCTCCCAGACATTTGATTTATAAACAAGTTTATA
>CAZRXJ010000147.1:0-5810 GCA_964604025.1 uncultured Saprospiraceae bacterium
GACCAGAATTAGAATACCCACCCGCAATACTATGTATTTTGGTCGGTACATCTTTCAAAGTTGAATTTATAATCTTGACAAGATCGTCACCTATAGATCTATTATCTGCGCGAGTGACAACTGCAGTACCAGCAGCATAGGTCATATCTGCATTGGATATCTCTGTCGATAGTACTCTCACAGATACATCTTGAGCAAGCAATTGGCTTACATACTTTATACTATTGACATCAGTATGTGGTATGAGATAAGCATATCCTGGATTAACCGCTTCGGAAGGATGTGGCCAATCTATATCTACAGAAGTAGTACTGGATTCTAATGCTACAGCATCAAGTCCATATGCGTAAGGCAGTGACCAAGCCGTTATATCATAAGTTACAGAATCTTCTAATTGTGAAGAAGGATCTAACAACACTTGTGCGAGCAGACCTTTTGGTTGATGCGCATCGACAACAAGGTCTCCTGGCTCAATTGTCACACGTTCATTCTTCAAATTGTTATAATGATAGCCATTGACAGTACTACTGCTGGAAAGCGTGCCATATGTGATCCCTTGTTTTTCTAATAAGTCTGCAAGTGCTCTAATTCTTGCACCTGATTGATCTTTTTTAATTATAAAAGATTTGTATTTCCCTGGAGGTTTATTTTTAGACGTATTGTAGAACTTTCTAAATTCCGAGATTACTTTTTCTGCATTTACAGAAGTGACTTCAATTGTACTAAGCGCAGTTGTCTTATGATGATCTATACGATCTTTAAGGGTCAATACTTCACCATTGTCTAAGTTGACACCTCTCCCACCTGCTCTACTTCCTCCTTGTTCATAAGTCATACCGATAGCTCCAGTAAATGTCGGATATGTGTCTCCATAACTGGGATAGAATAAATCAAAGACTTCCTTGGTAAAATACAACCAGCCTTCTTTGTCAAAGTACTTCGCATGGTTCTGACCGATATCTTCTTGAAAATCTCTTTGCCATTGAGTAATGTAATTGTGATATGGTCTTGCTGCTGGCGCAAAATAATATGAACTCTGATGACCCATCTCGTGCAGATCCGCATGAACATGAGGTAGCCACTGATTGTACAATGCCAAGCGTTGTTGGCTCTCTACTTGTGTCTGCCAAGCCCAATCGCGATTGAGATCAAACAAATAATGATTCACTCTGCCTCCAGGCCATGGTTCATTATGTTCTATATCTTGGATGTCAGGATTGTTCTCATCCATCGTGACATTGCGTACCCAGTGTGTATATCTCGAATAGCCATCTGGATTGATAGAAGGATCGAGTATGACTACTGTATTGTCAAGCCATGCTTTCGTTCTAGTATTATTAGGATCTACCAAGTCGTATATCACTTGATGTGCTGACTCAGAACCCGCAGCTTCATTGCCATGGACAGAAAAACTGAGCCACACCAGAGCTTTAGAAGTGGCAAGATCAGCTTCTTCATCGAGGATACCCGCCAACTTGAGATTGTTGCGTCTGATTTCTTCAAGTTGAGCATGATTGGCCTCACTGGTTACGATAGCAACCATCAAAGGTCGATCCTGATTGGTCTTACCATATCTGACAAGCTTAACCAACGGGCTATTAGCAGCCACATGCTCGTAGTAATCCACTAGCGTATGATGGGGTGTAAAGTGCTCTCCAAGCTTATGTGGTAAGAAGTCATCTGGTGACTGAAGTTGACCAAATGATATATTCAGCGATATAATCGCAAATAAAGACAAGGTGAATAATCGTCTCATAATCTCTGATATTACGCCCGAATATATGACTATTCGTGATCACAAGAAGGTCTTTTCCTGGCAGAGATATCTAATACTTTTTGTTGGGGGTGGTGGAGTAACATATATGTCTCGGACCACTTCATTTCTCCTTTCTAATTTTGGCTTTCAGTATTTGCAATTCTTCTAAGTCTTGTAAGTCTGCTTCATGAGCGGCTGTTGATTTCCTACGTTGATGATATCTATCATAGAGCTGTTTTACTTTGTCTTTCATCTCAGCACTGGATATAGTGCCTTTGTGCTGTAGGATTTCCTTGTCTTGAAATCTTAATATGCGATCTACATTTTCTTTCCAAAATGAGGTGGAGAGACTACGGCGGTCTTTGGCACGAAGTTCGGCACTTTCAAGAAATATGGAGACCAATCTATTTAGAATATTTATTTCATCCTTATTCAGATAATTTTTAGCAATGATGATATCTGCTTTTCGGACGAGGGACCCTTTCTATGAAGTAAGTCCCATATTAGGAGAATTGGCATCTGCGCGGTTTGTGATTAATTCTGCGGCCGTATAATGAGTGACTGCATAAATGAGTTTGTTTTGTGTCTCGGCAAAAAACATTTGTGTCGCTTTGTCTGATGGGTCATAATCGCTGCTTAAAGCAAATAGATCTCTTACCTTTTGATAAAATCGTTTTTCTGAGGCTCGTATATCCCGTATACGTTCGAGTAGTTCATCAAAATAATCAGGCCTACCATCTGGGTTTTTAAGACGATCGTCATCCATGATGAAACCTTTAATCATGTAAGATTTTAGATTTCTATTTGCCCATATACGAAACTGAGTACCTCTTTTACTTCTAACCCTAAATCCAATAGCCAATATCATATCAAGACTATAAAAAGTGGTATCATACTCTTTGCCGTCTTGGGCAGTTGTAAAGTAATTCTTTACAACTGAAGTTTCTTCTAACTCACTGTCTGACAATATGTTACTTACATGCTGCCCAATATTTTGCTTAGAGGTGTCAAAAAGTTCTGCTAGCTCTTTTTGATTCATCCATATATGGCCATCCTTGGTCATCAAACTTACTGATGCCTTGCCATCAACTGTATTGTAAATTATGATATTGGATTCAGGCTTATCCATTATTTACGTACTGTTTCTTTATTTGAAGATGAAGGTTTTTTCAATTTTGAAATATTAGCTCTGATGTTCTAATGACTTCTGATATTCGGTTGATTCTTAGATTAACTTGTTTCAAGATAGGATGTTCATGGAATTTTCAATATATAGACTCAAAACACTCTAAAATACACAACAAGTCCTAAACCTATCAAAACCATCAAGATCAATAATCCAAGTGTGACATATGGAGGCTTGGCATCTGAATCATGCGCATGATCATGGTGGTCATGATTACTATGTTCTTGATCCTTGCTACTCACCTATGGATGATCTATATCCTATCTTACTAAATACAAACCACAATCCTATTGTCATCAATAACCCTTCAACAGGACGGACGACATGATATGTGACATTGGGAGAGATCTTAGACCAGAACTCTTTGGGCATCTCTCTTACGATGTGATATTCATGATCCTCACTCGGGTAGAAACTCAATATATCTGCCATATGAAATCCTCCTAAGATTAAAATGATAACGCCAATACCAATCCAAAAAGTAGCTTTCGATAATTTGAATTGGGTATGCTCACGAATATCAAAACTTCGCAATAATAATAAACCAAATACGACACCTACTAAGTCTGTCAATACATCATTGAAGTCATAATGCGCTGTATCCATCGGTGCTAGATAAAAGTACTGATAGGCTTCATCTACCATACCAGCCAAGGTCGACCAAACCAATGTACTCCGATAGTTTCCAATCAAAGGAAATAGCAGGAAAGCAAAAAGAGCATATTGAGGGAAGTGGACAAACTCAATGTTCACTACAAAAAGCGTTGAAACAATCAAGATTGCAAAAATAATGTTCAATATCATGTAACCCCAGATAAGGTTGCGCCCAGCTAGCTTTCTAGTGTTTTTTATAAAAAAATATAGCAATCCAATCAATAGTGTAATTGCAATAGAGATCGCGATGAGGTTATATTCTTGTCGCCCTTCAACTGTATTGTTATCTATGCCTAGTCCGCCGACAACTGTATCATTTAGGAAAGTGCCAAAGCGTTTGTGAGGAGCAACAACAATTATAAAGTAAATGATGACAGTTATGACATTCACTACCTTATGCGTAGCCATCCAATCTACAAATAGCTTCATATTAGCGGTCAGACAAATTACTAATTGCAGAAACCAATTGGTCCAATTCCTTTTCCGTTGTAAATATATTAGGACTTACTCGGATGCCTCCACCACCTTTTCCGCCTACTGATTTGGCATGAATATTAAAATCATCGCTTAGGCTCTTTAGGGTTTTTCCATTGGACAAATTATCTAATTTAAAAGTTGCGACAGCTGCAGAATATCTAGGCTCTATCCAAGTTTTCAATTGCACATTGTCTATATCTTTTACTTGATTACACCAGTATTCTTTTAATCCTTGCAGGCGATTCACTTTTATATCTATACCAAGTGCATCTTGAAAATCAAGAGCTGCTGTAATACCAATCTCATTAGCCCATGCTCGTGTACCAAGATGTTCATATTTGCTGATTGTCTCTGTAGCACTAAGGTTAGAAGATGGATGATTATATAATTCTTTGATCTTATGCTCTTTTACGTAGAGCAATCCTGTCCCCAGAGGTGCATTGAGCCATTTGTGCAAACTTGAAGCAAAATAATCGCAATTAAGATCCTTTAGATCTACCTTAATTTGACCCAAAACATGGGCTCCATCAACTAAGACTTGTACTCCTCTATCATGAGCCAGTTGAGTAAGCTTTTTAACTGGCATGATATGCCCTTCACGATGAGTGATGTGTGTGATATGCATCACTTTGGTCTTATCGGTGATCAACTCTGCGTACGCCTCCAGTATATCTTCGTCCGTGGCTGGAATATCAATATCCACCTCTTTAATGATAATATCATCACGTGTTGCTCTATTGCTCCAGGCATTGTGTACAAAGGGATAATCCTGCTGACCTATGATCACTTCATCTCCTTTATTGAGTTGAAGGCCATAGATAATCATGTTAAGCGCCTCAGTAGAATTACGGACTATCTGAAGCTCTGAGATCTTTGAATGAGTCAACTCTGCCAACCTCAAAATATTATCAGTTTTTATCACCTGCCATTCATTCCATACTTCATATGGAGCTTTCCTATTTACTTGTTTTATAAGTTCTACTAGGTAATCTTGGACAGGCGAAGGCATGACGCCAGCGCTTCCACTATTAAGATGGATCTTCTCCCATGCCGACACTGGAAATAATTCACGTACCCTCAACCAATCAACTGAATCAGAACTAGTATCACCTGTTCCAATAGGTGGCATCAGTGATGCCCAATTTATCCCTGCTCCAAGTATGGATGCAGCTTTAACAAACTGACGTCTCGTGGTCATGAATTATCTTAGATACGATCTACAAGATATGGTTATTGGATAACTTCAAGAGTCGATGTCTATTGGTTATCGGTTATCGGTTATCAGTTATCGGTTATCGGTTTTTAGTTTCGGTTCTCAGTTCCCGATTTTCTGTGGTCAGTCAATCCGTGGTCTGATGATCTGTGGTCTGAATCTGTCATCTGCTCTCAGTTCTCGTCTCTCAACTCTCATTTCTCAACTCTCATTTATCGACTTTCAATACCTCCCCTCTTTTGCCATCAGTGCGATCAGCGCATAGTACTTCTCTGGGTACATATTTCTAATCTTTACATTTTCAGTTTCTTGTCCACCGATTAATACTTCATTCTCGTTGTTGTTAATCGCATTGACGATTTTGTCTGCGCATTCTTCTGCAGACATACCTTTATCTTGATTAGGATCCATAACACCGTGCTTTTCTCCCTTTGCATTAAGTGCGTTAATAGATATGTCTGTTTTTATATATCCTGGACAGACTACATTGACTTGAACACCACGGTTATGCACCTCAGCTCTTA
>CAZRXJ010000148.1:0-5773 GCA_964604025.1 uncultured Saprospiraceae bacterium
CTAATGCCGTCAATGTAGCTATGGCTCCCAAAGAAACACCTAAACCGAAGGAAGTTAAGGAAGAGCCTATTAAGGATGCCAAAGAAGATACTGTGGCAGAAGGACCTAAAGCAGAATAGGAATTATCGAAATATTTCAGCAAATATGTAGATATAGCTATAACTTCGCAATTCATATACAAATACATAATAATGACAGGTACAGTTAAATTCTTCAATGAAACCAAAGGTTTTGGATTCATCAGTGAAGAAGGCTCAGGAAAAGATCATTTTGTTCATTCAACTGGTTTGATTGACGAGATAAGAGAAGGAGATACAGTGGAATTTGAGCTAGCAGAAGGAAGAAAAGGAATGAATGCAGTAAACGTTAAAGTCGTTTAATCTATAGCATTTAAAGATTTTATTCTAAGGCTCACCATATATGGTGGGTCTTTTTTTGTGCCATTTATCATTAGCTATGCGCTCATTACCCCTTTCAATATCTCTATCGTGATAGCATAAGTGGGTGTAACGCCGTCTAGACCAAGACTACCAGAAGCCAAGGTGCTTCCTGTCTCCAATGGATTGTCAGAAGCATAGTATGCATACCTGAGCTTTACGCGAGAAGAGATACTATTCCTTATTTTGGAAGCTACTTGTATGGCTTTTTGATAGTGTGCACCTTCCATTTCGAGACCTATAGCAGACCAAGATGATTTGAGGAAGTACTGCAAGATATCTTTGTTCTGAAGGGATGTACCCAGCACAGTGATCATCGAACCTGTACATACATTCAATGGATACTTTTCAAATTGACTTTCCTTGAGTTCATTTTTAAAGGTGTAATTGTCCGCAGACCCCTCAAATATATGAGCAGTAGCAATCATGATATCTCCTTTTCCACCTTTTAGGATGCCAGCTTTACCCATAATATTAATCGAGCCTACGTTCATTTTGATTTTACGGTTGTCCTTGTCATAAGGTTTGAGCAGCTCATCCATAGTCTCATATGCTTGTTCACCAAATGCATAGTCCATGACGATGATGACGTCATCACAATTTTTGCCTCCTAACTCTCCTTTTATCTCTTTAGGTAGACTGGACAATGCTATTTTTGAAAGATCTATGATTTGTACAGGGATGTTGCTTCCACTGTCATCCTTGAGTAAGACCATGCCTTTGGACAATGCATACTTGCTCACTTTATCCCTTAGCTTTTGATTTTTATCGCTGCTTAGATCATTAGCTATCTCAAATAGATCTTTGGAATTATATTTTTTACCCAATGCTTCTGGTGCGAAGATGCTATTCATCACACTGTGCATGTTAGCACTGATGATGTGTATCCTACGATCTAATAGCCCATGATTACTGAGATGTTTTTTGATATGATCTGCCCATAAGGATCCATAGATATGATGACCCAATTGTTCTTTCAGCGCTGTTGAAAATGAAATCTCCCGATCATTCTTATCCAATGTCTCATCGATGCTCATTTTACCCAGCCAATAACATATAGAGTAAAGATCATTGACGCCATCTGCTTTCTTGAACAATGCCAAGGCGTCGGCGGTCTCGCTATATGTGCGACCCAACAGTGTACTTAGATAGGAGATCGCTACTTCCTCTTGTGACGGAGAAAGGGTCTTTTGCTTAACGATCTTTGTTAACATCTTCCACGTCCTATTGGGTTGATTGCGATTGTTAAGAGCATTGCGTCCTATCTTTTGCGCCTCATTGTACATAAAAGTCAAGTGAGTCAAGACATCATATACATCACTGCCCCCACGAGTCATCTCAATCAACATTTGTTCTTCGTCGATGCGATAACAATTTCTTCTTCTTTTGCTCGGTATGATAGGAGTGAAGTCAGAGTGTTCATATCCTTCTCTGCTGATGAGTTTGATATATCTGCATTGTTCTATGCCTTGCGGTAGCCGCTGGATGACATAGAGCAGTCCCTTGAGTTCTACATGATCAGGATCTGCTATCGAACCATAGATCTCAGGATTGATCGCTAATAGCGCTTCAATCATAGCCTCACCAGACCTTCCTATGGGTTTGTAACTGCCTCTTATCAAGAGGTGCCTCATCTCCACATGCATGCGTCTTATGGCGCTTCTGGATATCTGAGCTCTTGATGGGGTAGTATGGGCCATGGGTTCTGGACTTTGGGTTACTGCTGCAAAAATAGATCCATTTATAGCTGACTCATATTAAAAAATAGATAGCCGGTCATTGTATGTCGATTTCCTGTCACATGAAGTAAAGATTATACCTATCTTTTAGGTTATAATTATTTTGATATGGATTATAGTACTTTATTTGGCTACGCTGGTAATCTCACAATGGTGGGTTGGATATTATTGATTTTTGTTCCTTACTGGAGATACACCAGACCCATCGTTCAATATGGCGTGATCAGCCTTCTGCTCAGTTTCTTATATGCCTATCTTCTCTTCTTAGCCCCCAGCACTGGCGGCTCTATGGATTTGTCATCGTTTGGGTCATTAGAAGGAGTCATGGATTTGTTTACAGATCCTAAGTCAGTATTAACAGGATGGGTACACTACCTGGCGTTTGATCTGTTCATTGGTACATGGGAAGTCGCGGACGCCAAGAAACACGGTATCAACAGATGGTTGGTTGTGCCATGCCTGATCTGTACATTTATGTTAGGACCCGTAGGACTCATATTATATTTTATACTTCGTTCTGTAGCAACTAAAAAGATAGGTCATGAGAATTTTTGAATGGATGGCAGAGTTGCGTTACCGCAATCCCATCTTGTATCGGGTAGGGTTGATGCATCTTATATTAGGAGTTCTGTTATTTGTGCCATTGATAGCAGATAACCGAGAAGTATTGGGTATCAATACTTGGATTAAACCTATCAAGTTCAGTTTTTCAATTGCAATTTTTACTTGGACATTTGCATGGATTCTTTTTGATATTCCTAAAAGTAAAAGATGGGTGAAAGTCATCTCTTGGACCATAGCAACTACCATGGTTTTAGAAATTCTAATTTTACTTTTCCAATCAAGCAGAGCTGTACCATCTCATTTTAATTTTGACACTAATCTAGACAGCCTTCTTTTTGCAGCTATGGGCATATTGATAGGCCTCAATACCATTGCTGTCGTTATCACTTTTATACTTTATCTAATTAGAAAACCCAACCTTGACAGTGTCTACCTATCTGGGCTAAGACTTGGGTTTGTTATTTTTTTATTAGGCAATTGGGTCGGTGGCAAGATGATCAGTCAGATGTCACATGGAGTAGATGTCGAAGATGGTGGAGATGGATTACCTTTTGTTAATTGGAGTACCGAAGGAGGAGACTTGAGGGTAGCTCATTTTCTTGGATTACATGCTATCCAGATCATCCCGCTATTTGCTTTTTTTCTGTATAAGAAGACATCGCTTTCGCCAAATGTCAGATATACTTTGTCCATATTATTCGCGATAGCTTATGGTGGTTTAGTCAGTTATCTTTATATGCAGGCAGTGGATGGGGTGCCGTTTATTCGATCGTGACCACTTCCTAACATACTTGCTATCAAAACAACTGTCCACTCGTTGTCATGGTCATGTAATGTGCGACCACAGTTATCTTAAGTCGATATTATTGACTTTAGACAGGATAAATTATTTCTGTTCTATTTTTAGAAAGCGCAATGCCAGTATCGCCAAATTAAATATGATGCTATCCCTGTGAACTGTTATCTTGGTCTTCGATGAATATGATCACTTACGACTGTATAGCCATGCTACTAATGGCGCTTTTCTTTTCTTGTACCAGTAGCAATGAGTCTAAATCTGTCAATATCCCTAGCCCGATAAAGCAACAGATAACACTCTCGACAGACTCACTTAATCATGACCAGCTCAAAGACAAAATCCTTGGTGCCATTGTAGGTTCTGCGATTGGTGACGCTATGGGCGCATCAACAGAGATGTGGGCGCGAGCAGATATTCAAGAGCAATATGGATACATCAATGGCTTGACTCCAGCACTAAGAGAGCAGAGCCCAGAAGGTACTTGGCAACATGATCTTATCGCTGGTGCAACGACTGATGATACGAGATGGAAGTACTTTATGGGTCAGTACTTAATTGACAATCGAGGCCAATATACACCAGAGGCATTCGCTACCTTCATCAATGATTACTACGATGCTACTGTCAGCAATTTGTCGGATGATACACATAAGATATCAACGGATGCGCTCGATGAACAAATAGAAAAAGTAGATTGGATAAAGGAATGGGCACGAGTCTCTAAGGCTTATGCCATAGGAGATGAGGAGTATCATAAGGCTCAAGGAAGATTCTATGGAGGAGAGATGTCTTGCGCTGGCTTGTTATATTCTCCTATGTTGGGTGCCGTAAGTGAAAGCCCTGAAGAAGCATATACTCTGGCATATGAGCATGCATTTTTTGATATCGGATATGCCAAAGACATTACTGCCACTGCATCGACGATGACTTATCTGGCTATGTATGGCGTCGATTTTCATTCTATAATTGATAGCAGTCTTTTGATCGATCCATATGGTTATCGAGACAGTCGATTGATAGGACGACTGGTTCAAGCAGCAGCAACAGATGCGGACCTATTGATTACTTCTGCTGACAAAATTGTCCGCTCAGATTCTTCAGATGTAGACATACCCCTTGGCTATCTTGGAACAGAAGAAGACTGGTTAAGACAAGAGTATATTTATCAAGGATTAGAAAAGAAGCAAAAGGCGATTGCTTTTCATGCTGGTGAGATATGGGACATATTGTACACAAGTCTTTTATATGGCGAAGGCGATTTTAGAAAGACCATGGCCTTTATCGTTAACTATGGCAGAGATAATGATACAGTTGCTGCTATAGCGGGTACAATACTTGGTGCATACATTGGTTATGACGATTTGCCTGAAGATTTAAAAACAGAAGTTGTCAAGGTAAGTAGAGAGGTGATGGGTATCGACTTAGAATTATTGGCTGATGACATGTATAAAAACCTGTATCAATTAGAATTATAAAAAGCGCCACGTTGAGTCATCTGAGTAACTTTTGAAACGTATTACTTAGACAAAAATGCTTCCCTCCGCTCCACAGCATTCTCCCTGACATTCATATAGTAGAAGTTAAGATCTGCGATGTGATAATTCTTTCTTGTAAATAGAAAACTCAATGCAAACTTTGGTTTTGCTGCCCAAAGGATGCCATTTTCCACTTTTGCATCTGTAGCGTTAGTGATTAGTTTATCGAAGTTTCTGATGATCGCTCCATTGTTTTCACTTTTAGAAATGTAAGTATCATCCATGGTCCAAGAAAGTGGATTGTGTACAGTGATGTTGTCTCCTCTTGCTACATCTTCAGGATTGTGACCATTCTTGAATGTACGCCATGAGAGAAAACATTGGGTGTCTGTACGGGATTGACATGGCTTAATAGATTGATATATGTTTTTTGGAACTGGCATGCCGATTAAGTAGGCTGCTACTAATTGAGTTTCTAATTCTTTGCCATCGATCACTTCTTTGATAAGTCTGGCGCAATGAGTAGTGCCTTGGCTGTGTGATGCGATGATGAAAGGTCGACCGTGATTATACTTTTCAATATAATGTTCAAATGCTCTCTTAACATCACCATATGCGATGTCAAATACTTTTTTAGCTTTGGCTTTATCATCGATATAATACGCTCCTATATGCGCTTGTCTATATCTGGGTGCATACACTTTGCCTGCTTGATTGAAGATGCTTCCTTGATATTGAATCGTGGTCTTGTCAGTTCTT
>CAZRXJ010000149.1:0-5757 GCA_964604025.1 uncultured Saprospiraceae bacterium
CTCGCAGAAGATTGACATCGACTTTCAAATCCCTTATCTTTAGTAACATGAAAATAATAGGTGCAGAATGCGACGGTGTATGAGAATAGTCTATGACGATATAGATCAGATATGAAAATAGTCAACGACGACATAGATCAGATATAGGCAACATCAGCGTATGACCTACAAGCTCACAGTAAGGATATTCTGCATTCTCATCATACTACTGCAAGTACACCTCATCTACTTAGCGTTGAATTCAATAGCATTTGCTCTTGATAGTGATGGCTTATTCGACTCAAGAGCTATAGTGTTTCCTTCATGTGCTATAGTAGCCTCATTCTCTATTCTGTGGATAACTCGAAGTGTGGACGTTGGAAGAAAGGAAGAGCCTATTGACGGGGTGCTGGATGACTTTTTGAGTGATTTATTAATGGTTTGGATAGCGAATAAAAGAGTTCTTCAACGTCTAAGTTAGATCAACAATACGAGACAATTCAAGTTGAATATCTAATTCATCCAGGTCCTAAATGATAATCACAGCTCCAACATCTTACATATAACAACTAATTTTACATTATAAGTTTGGATATGTATAATATAAACATTTTCTTTACAGAACGTTTTCATCATTAGATCCATGTTGGTCAATTTTTTACACCTGAGAAGGTAATATGATTGGCCAAAAAGACCGGGGCGATATCTTTAGATATCGCCCTTTTCAATGGCTACAACATCGGAAAGAGCACTGAAGGCAAACGTAACTCCTATAAAATCACATGTGTAGGTTGACTGCAAGCGTGATGAGATAGATTATATAAGCTATTTTTACCATATGATACGACGACCATATGTTTTATCAGAATGCACTTGGGCAGAGATAAAAGAGAAAGATATAGAGCTGGCCATTCTCCCTTGGGGCGCTTGTGAAGCACATAACTATCATTTGCCATACGGCACAGACATATATGAAGCAGATTACATAGCTGCAGAGGCGGGTAGAAAAGCATATCTCACGGACAAAAGATTTATCGTATTACCGACGATACCCTTTGGCGTCAACACAGGTCAGATGGATATCAAGTTAGATATGAACATATACCCTACGACTCAGATGGCCATATTGAGCGACACCATAGAAGTATTGAGCAATCATGGTATCAACAAGTTACTTGTGCTCAATAGTCACGGAGGTAATAACTTCAAGCCATTGTTAAGAGAATTGGGTGCTCAAGCCTCTAATATGTTTTTATCATTCTGTGATTGGTATAAGTCTGTCGACAAATACGCTTACTTCGAGGAAAAGGGTGATCATGCCGATGAAATGGAAACTTCAGTTATCATGCATCTGTATCCTGATTGGGTTGATATGAGCAGTGCCGGTCCTGGTAAAGCAAAGACTTCCGTTGTCTCGGGTATCAATCAAGGTTGGGCTTGGGCAGAAAGAAGATGGTCATCAGTAACAGATGATACTGGTATCGGTGATCCGTCCAAATCAACTCCAGAAAAAGGAGAACGATTCTTGAAGGATACTACTGATAAGGTGGCCGAATTATTTGTTGAATTATGTAAGTTAGATCAATCCAAAATGTATCACTAATAACGTGCTTATCGATGGCTAAGAAGAATAAGGGATCTAAAAAGAAGACTAAAGTTTCTAGAAAACAGAGTGTTCAATCGACAAGTGAGTGGAGTGAGAGAAAACCTGTGTTAATATTTGCAGGTAGTTTTCTACTCATTTGTCTCACATTCTATTTGATCACCAATATGGCTTGGTTTAGTTCATTTAGAGCGCCGATACTCAGTGTTTACTCAAGTATCTCAGCAGCCCTTCTCAATATATTTGGATATGGTGTGACAGCTACAGGAGAGCTTCTATCTTCTGCGGACTTCTCAGTAAGCATAGAAGAGGGCTGTGATGCGATAGCGCCAGCTATCTTGTATGCTGTATCTGTGGCGATTTTTCCAATTGCTTGGAAAGCAAGATGGAAGGGATTGCTATTTGGATTGTTAGCCATCTTTGTATTGAACATCATACGTATAGTATCTTTATATCTCACAGGCATATATATTCCTTCGTTATTCGATTTTATGCATGTAGATTTTTGGCAGGCTATTTTTATAGTTTTTACAGTTGGGATTTGGATTTACTGGATGAGATGGGCATCGGGTATTTCTAATCCTGCGGCAAAAGTAGCATCATGAAGAACATGCCAAACATATTCAAGTTTCTACTTATCTTCTTGATCAGCTATCTTATCCTATCATCACTAACATATGTTAAAACCGCACGTAGTGCTGCCATACCTATACACAATGCTTTCCAGCAAATGACCTTTAATATGTTTCATCCTACGATTAGGACCGACTTTAAAACATATGACGGTCCATCAGAAGATTATGATTACTCTGTCTATATATATTCTGCAAGAGAATATAGGGTAGCGCTCAATAAAAACGCTGTCAAGCCACATAATATTTCTAATCAAAATGCCCGTGCTACAGCTTTTGGCCCCTTTATCATGTTGATAGCACTCATCATCGCTTCTCCTATTACTTGGAAGAGGAAGCTCCTGTCACTTGCTTTGGGCAGTTTTCTAATATTCATACTTCTATCTATGAAGTATACCGCGCTTTTTGATGCTAATATGGATACGCTAAAACCAAAAAGTTCTATTTGGATTGCACTTTCTAATTTATTTGGGGATGCATTTAGGACACATGAATTCTTGGCTATGACGATTGCACCGATCTGGGCGATATCAAGTCTTAGACTGAAAGATTGGAAATGGTTCTTAAAATAGAAATTCTACTTTGTCCAATCCCATATAATTAACTCCCAACTCTTGCCGTCATCCGCTTTATAACTCAATAGATTTTCAAAGCCTACGGCTTCGTGTGCCTGTAGGGATCTAGTATTAGAAGTTGCAACTTCAGTGATACAGTAGTCATAGTCTGGTGACAATCGTTCTCTAAAATGATGGTACATTTTTTTAAATAACCCTTTCTTTCTATGCTCTTTTGAAATACAGACTTGGCCCATAGTTACATAACCACCTTTCGCTAAATCCTGACCATTATATTGTAGTTGTTCAATCATCTGAAACATGGACTTCAAGACTTCAAGCGCGTTCCTATGTTCTATAGACATAACCAAACAATACCCCACAACTCTATCTTCCCACGTAGCAATTATATGTGGTATAGGTTGATTCATCCTTTGCAATAATTGAAACTCATGTTTGCAAGTGACAAATCCTTCTTTTATAATCTCGTCATCCAACAGTGCAGTCTGATGATTATCTAATTGTAATTTTAATATCTGTGAGATCTGTTGATTTTCTCTCACTTGACCTATCTTATAATCTGGCATATCTACACCTTTAGCGTAAGCAACATAGGAGAATGATCTGACAATCCATCTTCTCTCCACTCATGCAAATATCTACAATCTGAGACAAAAGGAAGTAATGACTCACTAAGATAAGTATGATCATATCTATATCCGTTGCCTTGATGGCTGAACCAAGAATATTCTTTAACTGCTCCATGGATGTGTCGAAATGCATCGACATACCCTAACTTTTCTAATGAAGCTAATTGATCGGTATACCAAAAAGAGTTGCCTGCTTGATCTATGTGATTCTTGCCAGAATTATAATCGCCTACAATAATCGCCGGGCGATCTTCTTGTAATTCTTCGTCAATTAAGAATTCAAATAACTTGTGCTTTTTCTTATGAGGAAAGTAGACTGAATAGATATCAAATGCTGGAAGCCTCCCACAAACGATACTATGATCAAAGTGCTCATCACACTTGGGGAATATAAACTGCGAACATGGATACTTGCTAGCAAGTATTACCGAATTAACGTCTCGCTCTGCATGCGACACCACTTGATAGCGGTATCCAAGTCGAAGTAATGAATGACGTATCTGAATGCCGGATTTGTTATTACGATACTCACTAAATGCAACAACCTCAGGTTTCAACTCTTCTATCGACTTTATAATCTTATTAAGTCTGGAGCCCCCTCCTTGTCTTATATTCCATGAGAGTATGTCAAACATTTACGCTCCCTTCTTTACATTCTTGGCTTGCTCTATACTTGCCTTTAAAGCATCCATAATATCTATAACTGGGCGATCTTCTTTTTCTTCACTTATGCTTACAACTTCCTTACCATCAATCTTCTTATTGACCAACTCCATCAGCGCATCCTTATAACGATCTTGAAAGTCCACTTCATCAAAGCTCATGACTAAAGAATCAACTAAAGTCTCTGCTAGTGCCAACTGCTTTTGATCTACCTCTATACCATCTGTGTCAGGCACATCTTTAAGATTGCGTACTTCATCTGGAAATCTCAACTTATACATGATCATACCATTGTCTTCTGCTTTGAGCAAGACTACGTCTTCCTTGTCTCTAAGAATGATTCTACCCACTCCTGCTTTGCCAGATTTTTTTAAAACTTCACAAAAAAGACCATATGTTTTCTTGGCAACCTCTCCATTGGGGCCAACAAAGTAGACTGCTTCAAATCTGCTCGGGTGTACTTCTTGAAGATCAACAAAAGCTTCAATGTCTATGGCTCTTGTACTTTTTAATTTGATAGCATCAAGCTCTTGTTTTTCAAGTACTACGTATTGATCATCAGTATATTCGTATCCTTTGACTATATCATTTTTAGACAACTCCTCGCTACAAGTCCTACACACCTTACGATATGATACTCGGCCCATATCCTCTTTGTGCAATTGATTAAAAGATATATTGCTCGAAGTATTGATTGCATTGAATATTTGTATTGGGATGGTTACTAAAGAAAATCTAATGTGTCCTTTCCAGATTGATCTCATAATTTTTCATTTAATTTAATAAAAACTGGTTCTCTGTATGTTCCATTTGCGCTTAGCGAAGCATACTCTATCTCACAACTTAATTTTGGTAAGATCCAAGTTGTTTTGTGTTCTTCTTCAATTTTGTCTTCTATTGGTTTATCTGTTTTTTCAAGTGACGAAAGTAATTCAAAAAGAGTCTTGAGCATCGCATGATCATAACCAGTACCCACCTTACCTTTGTATACCAATGTATCGTCTGTCTGAATCGCCAAGTGCATAGCACCCATCAATCCAGATCGATCTCCCTGTCCTTCTGTATATCCTATAATAATACACTGCTCTAATTTACGGCACTTTATCTTTATCCAACTATCACTGCGTTGATCTTGAAGATACTTGCTTGATTGATCTTTAGCCATTATGCCTTCCATACTTTGCAATTCTATGGCCTCAAAAAGCTGTTGTCCATTTTTAAAAGTCTCACTCAATCGATACTGGATGCCAGATCTCAAGATGGTTTTCAACCAAGCTCGACGTCTCTTTAGAGGTAGGTGCATAATATCCAGTCCATCAAGGGATAGTAAATCAAAAACATAACATGTTACTGGCTTAGAGGCACTCATCTTATTGATAGAACTTGTCCCCTTCTTATGCATACGACTGATGACTTCATGAAATAATGGCCTGCCTTTATCATCAAGCACGACTATCTCGGCATCTAATACAGCATGTTCTGCTCGACATATATCTGGTATTTGCAATTCTGGAAACTGATCAGTTATATCTCTTCCACCTCTACTTATAATTTTAACTTCATCATCGGCGTAATAAATTATAACACGTATGCCATCCCACTTTACTTCAAACTCATACTTAGAAGATTTTGGAATTTTTCTTGATGCAGAAGCCAACATAGGCGCTGCTTTGTTG
>CAZRXJ010000150.1:0-5755 GCA_964604025.1 uncultured Saprospiraceae bacterium
AAAGATATCTTTGTTGCCAATGGATTGTACAAAGATCTTACAGACCAGGATTATACTAACTTTATAGGTAGCCCTGAGCATATCCGTGGATTGATCCAAAATGGTAAAGAAGTTATAAAATCTTTAATCGATTCGATTCCATCTGAAGCTATTGCCAATTCAGCTTTTTTGAACAATGGTAATTTACAGTTTGATGAGCAGGCGCAGGAACTGGGGCTAGGTACACCTTCTTTTTCTAACGGTGCTTCTTATGGTGACATGGATAATGATGGTGACATGGACTTGATTGTTAACAACGTCAATGCACCTGTATCTTTTTATAAAAACAACACGACAACACTACTTCCTGATTACCATTTTCTAGATGTAAAATTAGAAGGATCAAGAGCTAATTCAAGAGCAATCAACGCTAAAGCCATTGTACATACTAACAAGACCACGCAGTATCAAGAACTCATGCCAATGAGAAGTTATATGTCCACTACTGATGATATTATTCATTTTGGATTGGGTGATAACGATCTTGTGGATAGTCTAATAATCATATGGCCTGATGGGTTACAAAGTATCCATCGCGAATTAAAAGTTGATTCTATATACACATTTGTTCAAAAAAATAGAACCTTAGAAGAGAAGAGAGAACACATGAGTGTAACCGGCCCAATTTTTAATAATAAAAATGATGTTTTCAATTCTATTTATGAGCATAAGGAAAACGAATGGAGTGATTTTGATAGAGAGCTACTATTGATTCAGATGAGTTCTAATGAGGGACCATGTATCTGCAAGGGCGATATCAACAATGATGGACATGAAGACTTTTACATTGGTGGTTCTAAAGGATATGAAGGTGAACTTTATATAAATACTGGAAGAAGTTTTGTAACAAAGGAAATCGAAATATTTCAACAGCACGCTATATCAGAAGATACGGATTGTGTATTCTTAGATGTCAACAATGATGGATACTTAGATCTGTACGTTGCTAGTGGAGGCAATGAGTTACCTGCGAGTTCAAGCGCATTGAGTGATCGTCTTTACATATATCAAGATGATAACTACATTGATACAAAACATATACTTCCTAGTACTATTTATGAGAGCACTTCGACTGTTCAGAAATCTGACTATGATGACGATGGTGATATGGATTTGTTTGTTGGTATCCGTCAAAGAACTTTTCAATATGGCCTTCCTGTCAATGGATATATCTTGAATAACCAAGGTGACGGGACATTAAAGAATGTCACTCTAGACATAGCACCTGGACTTATGGATCTTGGCATGATTACAGATGCTGCATGGGCGGATATTGATGGTGACTTGGATGAAGACTTAGTAATCGTAGGAGAATGGATGGATCTAACAATCTTCTTAAATGACAATGGAGTATTTAGATATAAAGCTGATGCTGTCAAAGAGCATACTGGAGGATTATGGCGGACAATTGAAGCAGATGATATAGATGGTGATGGTGATGTGGATTTTGTTGTAGGAAACAAAGGGAGAAATACTACATTTCAAGCGAGTATAGACAAGCCGATGTCACTTTATGTAAATGACTTTGACAAGAACGGATCAATAGAACAGATTATAACAAGTTTTAACCAGGACAAGGACTATCCTTTAGTACTTCAGCCAGAACTAATCAAACAACTCCCTTCATTAAAATCAAAATACCTGAGACATAAGCAATATGCAGATAAGCAGATTCAGGATATATTTGATGAAGAAGTATTGAGCAAGAGTGTTAAAAAGCAAATTGTAGAGCTATCAAGTGTAATAATGCGTAACAATGGAGATGCAACATTTGAAATCGAACTTATGCCATTACAATCTCAGTTTTCTTCGATCTATGCGATTGACATATATGACTATGACAAAGACGGAAAGAGTGAAATTCTATATGGCGGCAATCAATATAAATCAAAACCTCAAATTGGAATTGATGCAGCGTCGTATATGGGTCTAGTAAGAGTGGAGGATGATGGAACAATGTTGTATTTGAATTCCTTAGTATCTGGAATAAAGCAAAAAGGAGAAGTTAGAGATATAGTAAGAATAAAATCCAACAAAAGTCAATATTTATTAATAGCAAAAAATAGTGATAAGTTAGAAGCATATGAATATTAATCACATAGCTTGCATCTTCTTGGCAACTATATTGTTATATAGTTGTGAGAAAAATTACAATTATGAAGATGTCGTTAAAACAGAATTAGAAAGTGGAAAAATTTATAACCATATCATATTGGATATAGATTTTGGAATGACTAAGAATGACTTTTATGATTATTGTTGGAAACTAAATAATGAAAAAAAGGCTGGCCAGGGGCCTACTAATAGGACAGTTAAGGTGCCTATCGACGAAATAAGTAAAGAGGCGTATATGCTTTTTTATCCAAACTTTTCGGATGATCAGATAGTAGAAATGCCAATTTTGTTTGGATATGAGGATTGGGCTCCTTGGAATCGTGATTCATATGCTTCCAAATTAATTATTGAAATTAGAGACCTTGTTAACAAGTGGTATGATATAAAACTAGAATTGATAAGAGATACCAATGGATATCCTGGTTATGTTAATGTCCTAGGTAATAGAAGGCTTACTTTGATTGTTCAAAATGATCAACATGTTAAATTGATGGTAACAGATTTATCAAAACAAGAAGACCCTGTACAACCTTTAACTTACAAGCGTACATGATATATAGGATCATCAAAATATACGCATTCGTTTTGACTATAATTTCTTTTAGTTGCACTAGTGAAGTCATAGATGAGACTCGCTTTAAGTTAATTGATGGAGATGAAAGCGGTATCACATTTTCTAATCAACTGGATTTTAAGAGCGATTTTAATATTTATACTTACCGCAATTTTTACAATGGAGGAGGTGTAGGATTAGGAGACTTTGATAATGATGGATTAACCGACATATACTTTACTGCAAATATGAGCGAGAATCGCCTCTATAAAAATATGGGTGATTTAAAATTTGAAGATATAACAGATCGGGCACGGGTTGCCGGTGGCAAGGCATGGTCCACAGGTGTGTCAGTTGTTGATATTAATGCTGATGGATACTTGGATATTTATGTATGCAATTCTGGTGATGTAGATGGTGATGATAAACAAAATGAATTATTTATAAATAACGGTGATCTTACATTTACTGAACAAGCGAAAGAATATGGATTAGATGATACGGGATATTCTACACATGCCGCCTTTTTAGATTATGATGGAGATGGAGATTTAGATATGTACTTGTTGAATAATTCTTATCAAGCTATAGGTAGCTTCAATCTGAAGAAGAATGTACGAGAAAAGAGAGATGTTGAAGGAGGTGATAAGCTTTTCAAAAATGAGAATAATTCATTTAGTGATGTAAGTGAAGAAGCGGGCATTTATGGTAGTATAATAGGATTTGGTTTGGGTGTCACAGTAGGTGATGTAGATCGTGATGGTTGGCCTGATATATATGTGTCCAATGATTTTTTTGAAAGAGACTATCTGTATATGAATAATACGGATGGGACTTTTCGAGAAGAATTAACAGATCGCATAAAGTCAATATCAGGAGCTTCAATGGGAGCAGATATGTCAGATATAAATAATGATGGATATCAGGACATATTTGTAACAGAGATGCTGCCAAGAGATGATGATCGACTTAAAACCAAGACAACCTTTGAGAGCTGGGACAAGTATCAATACAATATATCTAATGAATACTATCACCAGTTTACGCGAAATATGCTACATCAAAATCTTTATGGAGATAAGTTTCAAGAGATAGGAAGATTAAAAGATGTACATGCAACAGATTGGAGTTGGGGCGCTTTAATTGAGGATTTTGACAATGATGGATACAGAGACATCTTTGTTGCCAATGGAATATATCAAGATCTAACAGACCAAGATTTTCTAAATTATATAGGTACGGATAGTACTATAAGTAGGATTATATCTAAGGACGGAGTGGATTACTCCGCTCTTATAGATGCCATCCCATCTAACCCAATACCCAACTACATGTTTCAAAACATGGGATCAAATGAGAACTTTGATTATGAAGAAGTTGGAAAAGAATGGGGACTGGGAGCAGAGACTTTTTCCAATGGCACGGCATATGGGGATTTGGATAATGATGGTGATCTAGATCTTGTTATAAACAATGTCAATATGCCAGCCTATGTATATGAGAACAGAACTTCTCAGATAGATGCCCATTCATATATAAATATTCAATTGAGACAATCTAATCTCAACCCTTTTGCTTTTGGTTCTTCTTTGGAAGTATTTTCAGAAGGACTATACATCTTTCAAGAAAACTTCCCCACGCGAGGATTTCAATCTTCAGTTGATTACAAAATGACAATCGGGCTAGGCCAGGTAGAGCGTATAGATAGTATCGTCATTCACTGGTCACCTAATCATAAACAAGTCCATCGCGATGTAGAGATCAATCAAACTTTGCAATTAGACAGAACAGAAGAAAGTGATGCTGTGGTGGATATTAAAACATCTAGTAAAAAAGTATTTGAAGAATTGACAGAAGACATTATAGACTTTGTTCATCAAGAAAATAGTTTTGTCGACTTCGATCGCAACAGATTGTTATATCATATGAGATCGGCTAATGGCCCTTGTATGTGTACTGGCGATGTTAATAATGATGGGCTTGAAGATATTTATTTGGGAGGCGCTAAGGATCAATCCAGTGAGTTATTTATTCAGAGGACTGATGGTAGTTTTCAAAGTTTAATTTCTTTTGATGATGAGCGCATTTCAGAAGATACCGATTGTGTATTATTTGATGCCGATAATGATGGAGATATAGACTTATATGTTACATCCGGCGGTTTCGAGTTTCCTGAAACATCTAGTGCTCTACTAGATCGATTATATATCAACAGTGGTGATAACAACTTTGAGTTATCAACTCAGAATCTCCCTGCAGGAAGATATGAAAGTACCGTCGCTATAGATGTTGCTGATTATGATTTAGATGGCGATCAAGACTTACTCGTAGGAGTAGGGTTCAGACCATTTGCATATGGTATACCAGTATCAGTATATCTTTTACAAAATGATGGCAATGGCGTGTTTTCTAATATTACAACTGATCAAGCACCAGATTTGATCGATATTGGATTGGTGACCGATGTAGCGTTTGATGATATAAATGGAGACGAGTATGCAGATATTATAATTGTAGGAGAGTGGATGTCACCTGAAATATTGATCTATGAAGAATCAACAGAAACTTATGTCAATATGACTGAAGGCATAGGCTTGTCTCCGTACAAAGGATGGTGGAAGACTGTTGAAGTGGTTGATGTTAATGATGATGGATTGAATGATCTTATTGTCGGCAACATGGGACTCAATACTTCATTTGCCGTTCAGGACAATTATCCTCTTAGAATGTATATCAATGACTTCGATCAGAATGGCAGTATAGATCACATATATGCCAAGTGGAATGATGATGCATACTATCCTATGGCGTTAAAACATGACCTTATATCGCAGTTACCTGGTCTAAAAAAGCAACTTGTAAAGTACAGCGACTATACTAAGAAGAAGATCGAAGATTTATTTTCACAAGATGCAATTGATAAGTCTATACTGCTTGAAGCAAATTACTTAGATCATATGATTTTTATTAATTCAGGAGAGCTTGGTACTTGGCAGTCGTTACCTCTAAGCTATACAACTCAAGTGTCACCGATCTATGACATTTGTA
>CAZRXJ010000151.1:0-5751 GCA_964604025.1 uncultured Saprospiraceae bacterium
CTTTACGGACAACCTCTCTTCGATACTTACTTTCTATGCCTATGTGATACTTGGTTATGACTATGACACTTTCAGCCCATTGGGTGGTAACAAGTATTTTAAAATAGCTGAGAACATCATCAATAATGTTCCGGCAAATGTAGGAGACCGAAGCTGGACAGCCAATGGTAGTGATCGCAACAGATTTTGGATGATAGAAAATCTTCTGGACCCAAGGGTAAAAAGATTTAGACAGTCAGCTTATGACTATCATCGCAATGGACTTGATAAGATGCACAATGATATCAATGTAAGTAAAGCAGTTATGCTGTCGTCGCTAAAAGATGTAGGATATGTAAGTGATCAATATAGAAATGCCATGGTCGTGCAGATGTTTAGCAATGCAAAGCGACAAGAGATACTTGAAGTATTCAAAAATAGCATCAAGTCAGAACAACGTCAAGTATACAATGTCATGGCATCTATAGATCCCTCTCAAGTGGATCTCTTGAAAGCGCTCAGGTAGTGATGTATAGCTTTCTTATAAAGTAAGGAGGTGTAATCAAGAGGATAAAAGTCATATGACCTTACTGGTCTATGTGTCGTCCTTTTTTTCATCTTTCAGCCGATCAAAGATATTTTCTACTTTTTCAATTTCATCCAAAGTCTCATCCAAGTAAAAATCTATATGAGGGATGCGTCTTACATGTTTTCGTATACGTTCTGATAGTAACTTTTTGAGACGAGACTTGCCTTCTTCCATCTGGAGTACTACGGCTTGTTTGTTTTCAGTATTCCAAACGCTGATATAGATTTTAGCTAACCCTAGGTCTGGTGACATAAGAACATGAGTGACGGATACAAGTGCTTCATAACCATACAGATATGAACCTTCCCGCTGTAAGACTGTACTAAAATTGCGTTGTATCAATGCTCCAACTTGTCGTTGTCTTTTACTCTCCATATCCCAAAGTTAGTGATTATACCATTCTCAATCACAAATGGTATGAGATGATAGTAACCTGTAATGAAGATTAATAGTTCTTGAATGTTGGGAAATAATGCAAGATTCCTGCTCACGTAGGCTATATAAAAATAACTAGGACCGTACAAGAAAATTTACAAGCCCATCGGTTACATTTGAGGTGATGGCTGTATCGCATAATCCACTAAAGCAAAAGATAGAATTCGTCAAGGGAGTTGGTGAAGCAAGAGCAGTATTGCTGAAGAAGGAGTTGGGCGTTGGTTCTATAGAGGACTTGATTGGGATCTTTCCATTTAGATATGATGATCGCTCAGTATTTTCATTGCTTAAAGACGTCAGAGGAGGTGATAGCGTCCAATTAAAGGGGACACTTGTATCTCTCAATAAAGTCAAAGGAAGAGGCCGTACGCGGCTCGCGGGTTTGTTCAAAGATCCTTCTGGTCTTATAGAGTTGACATGGTTCCAAGGCGCAAAGTGGATCGCAGATACATTGAAGATAGATCATGAATATATCCTTTTTGGAAAGGTAAATGTATATAGAGGCAAAAGAACCATCCCTCATCCCGAGATGGAACTGGCATCCAAAGCAGAAAAGCAAAGTGCATTCTTGCCAGTTTATGCTTCGACGGAAGCATTGACAAAGAAGAACATCGGGATGCGCGCACGACGTAAAATTGTACAGAATATCTTCAATATACTACGACCAGAACATTTTCCAGAAGTACTACCGCCCAAGGTTATGGAAGTGTTGAAGTTATGTAGTCCATATCAAGCTTATAGATGGATACACTTTCCGCAAAATGAAACTGAAAGATCACATGCTGCCAATAGATTGAAATTTGAAGAACTATTTTTTTTACAATTGCGTATTCTTCAAGTAAAGAAACAACGTGAGCAAAAATTAAAAGGACTAATTTTTTCAACTGTAGGAGATTACTTCAATCGATTTTATAAAGAAAAACTTCCATTTGAACTTACAGGTGCGCAAAAGAGAGTAGTCAAAGAAATCAGAGCTGACATGGGTAGCAATATTCAGATGAATAGATTGCTACAAGGAGATGTCGGAAGTGGTAAGACTATAGTCGCTCTAATGTCTATGTTAATCGCTATAGACAATGGATATCAAGCTTGCTTGTTAGCGCCAACTGAGATATTAGCACAGCAACATTTTCAATCCATCACTGAAAGTTTAAAAGGACTTGGATTGCATATTGCATTTTTGTCGGGATCAGTGAAAGGTAAAGTTAGAAAAGAACTATTTCGGTTTTTAAAAGATGGACATATTCATATTCTAATTGGCACCCATGCCATACTTGAAGATCCTGTACAATTTAAAAAATTAGGACTGGCTGTGACTGATGAGCAGCATCGATTTGGTGTAGCACAACGGGCTAAGTTGTGGACTAAAAACAAAGATGTCCCACCACATATCCTTGTTATGACGGCAACTCCGATTCCAAGGACTTTAGCAATGACAACTTACGGTGATCTTGATGTATCAGTGATCGATGAATTGCCTCCAGGAAGGAAGTCCATCAAGACGATACATAGGACTGAGGCCGACAGGATGCGTATCATCAAGTTCATGAAAGAAGAGATAGTAATTGGACATCAGATATACATCGTTTATCCTTTGATCGAAGAGTCTGCTACGCTTGATCTTGAAAACTTGCAGCAAGGGTATGAAGAGTTGCTTAATTACTTCCCGCTGCAAGAATATCAGATTGCGGTAGTTCATGGCCGCATGAAGGCAGCTGACAAGGATATGGAGATGAAACGATTTGCTTCTGGGAAGGCCCAGATTATGGTTGCGACTACCGTAATAGAAGTAGGTGTTAATGTCCCCAATGCATCTATCATGATTATTGAAAATGCAGCACGCTTTGGTCTTTCGCAGTTACATCAATTACGTGGACGAGTAGGACGGGGAGCAGACCAATCATATTGTATCTTGATGACTAAGAGTTCTGGCTTAACGCACTATGCAAGGGAACGCATAAAGACAATGTGTAGGACTAACAATGGATTTGAGATTGCCGAAGTAGATATGAAGCTTCGTGGACCAGGTGACTTGGAAGGAACTCAGCAAAGTGGTGTATTAGAATTAAAGATTGCTAATATCGCCAGCGATGTGAAGATCATGCAGACAGCTAGACACTTTGCGATGGAGATATTGTCAGAAGATGCAGATCTTCAATCTCCATCATTAGCATTGACTAAAAATCACTTGGACAAGTTAAAGAATCGATATCAGAGCTGGGGAAGGATATCTTGATGCCGATAGCTACCTAGAATTCACATTCCTCTGGTTGCGGATCTTGATTTTCAAGATTAGTACTTACAGAATATTCTTCCTCTTGAAATCCTTCAGCCACAGATCCTCCGAAGACGCGGATGGTATATGAGTTATTATTCATATGACCGCGGATATAAACTTTCTGATTCTCCAATATCTTTATAGGGCCTCCTGATCTTGTAAAAGGTTGTTCTGTCACATGACTATGACTTAGGATTCTACGATATATAAGTTCCTCTTCAATATCGAGGATTTCCCACCAATCCGCATATTGACTACAGCCCGTATCTGGACTACTTATCGTTACATTAAATGTATAGTTATTCTCTTCTCCAGTCACTGTCACATTGGTAACAAGAGCATGTCTATTATCATCTACTTGTTGATCATCTGGCTCGACCTGAGGATTGACGATCATAGGTTCTTCTGAGCTACACGCTAAGGTGGTGAGTAGAAAAAGAAGAAAATAGAACTTCATATTATTCAATTCTTTAGTGTTGTTAAGTGCGATCTGAGTGCTCGATGTTACCGTAGTGCTATAAATGCTAATCGATCCACAAAGACAAGACTTAAAGATATGGACGATATTAATCTAATGTTGGTTTTTGAAAGACATTAGATAGGAAAAAGCAGTTGGTCTCATCCATGAGATATTCAGATGACGGTCTTCTTATTACTATCTGTAAATGCTGGATCAATTGGAGTTATAGCAGGATCTGTTATTTTGACCGAATTATTACTCGCTCTAAGTGGTATTGATGTAGTACATAAAGCGAGCATTGATGACGCTTGTGACGACCTATGGTCTTAAGTCTAATCAGCATAGCCTAGGACTTATAGATCATGTGATAACGATGGATGAGCTATTTTGATGATCATCTAATACTCGCTCTAAGTAGGGTTGAAGGTATAGATAAAGCGAGTATTAGATACAAAGAGAAGTTATTAAATCAAGACTCTTTAGTATTGTCTGATACAGATCTCATACAATGACTTCTCCATATTACCTAAAAGGGCTGGCAGCAACCATTCAGAACATCACGTTATACATAGTATACTTGACTACATGAGGACTCACTATATCTGGAATAGTATATTCCTTATCATTATAATGTTGGTACTGAGCTGTGAAGAGCAGATCTCTGAAGACGTGATCATTCTTCAAGAAGATGTAGTCTATATATCTGCAGAACAGTTAGTGTTGACAGGGCGGATTGTCAGTCAAACCAATATCGATGCTTCAGATCACGGATTTATAATAGCAGATAATGAAGCTTTCAATAACCCAATCACAATAAGTCTTGGACCACAAGATGTGCCGGGCCGATTTGTAGGAGCATATGATCAGTTGATACCTGACACCAGATATTGGGTTGTGGCTTATGCAATGACAAGTATCGGAGAGATACGTTCAGATGTCAACCTGTTCACGTCTCTCACACCAGCTGTTACTGAGTTTTCACCAGTAGTGGCGGCCATCGGAGAAGAACTAACAATTGTAGGTGCCAACTTTACTAATGATACTAAAGTCTTCTTTGGAGACAAGCAGGCAGAGATCGTTAAAATTGTTGCTGAGTCCATTATCACAGTACTCATACCTTCTAATAGTGGAGATGCGCTCCAAAATATTTCTGTAGTCTCTCAGGGTGTATCTAATTCATTTGATCAGGCATTCGAATATGTCGCAGGTCTATGGGAATTAGAAGGTTCATTTCCATTGAATGACGATGTCTATACATCTTCTATCATGATGGAGAATGATGAATATGCCCTCTTTGGATTAGGAGATTGGTTATTCAATATGAATCTCAATTCCAATATTTTTCTTCTTAACAAATCATCACAGGAATGGAGTCAAGTGCCTTTTGAAGAAAGAAGCATAGTAGGAGGGTTTGCATCTTGGCCTTACTTTGGTTCAGGTGCAACAGATAGAGATGGGGCTAATGTGGAGGCTACTGAATTTTACACAATAAACAATGGGACAATTGAAAAAGAAGGAGACTTGCCTTTTGCATTGTATAAAAGTTTTGCTTTTGCTTTTGAAGAGTCGCTCTTTGTATTTGGTGGGACTAAACAAGACAGATCTACCAATACTCAAATATTAGAATATAATATAACAACGAAAGTTTGGTCCTTCATAGAAAATCAAGTTTTTATAGGTTCCTCAGATGATATATCTTTTGTCTATGAAGGAAAAGGTTATTTTATAAATGCGGAGAATATCATTCTTCAGTTTGATCCTACAACTAAGAGTTGGTCTCAAGTTGCTCCCTTTCCTGGAAATGTTGGTAAAGAAGGATTTGCTCAGGTAGTTGGAGACAAAGCCTTCATAGGGCTTTACGATTCTCGTAGAGCTGTTATTGAGTTAGATTTATTGGACTTTACTGGTAAACGAAAGAGTATTTTTCGTGGGAGCTTTAAAGGTTCTAATACGCTAACATGGACTGACAATGGCAATGTGTTTATATTGCGTTCTAATGCCTTCAATGCC
>CAZRXJ010000152.1:0-5743 GCA_964604025.1 uncultured Saprospiraceae bacterium
GTATATATCCATATGATCATGATTAGCTGACGCTACTGCAGATAACAAATCAGTTTCGTCATCGTACAATCCAAAAACTATTTCTTTTCCTAACTTTCTCATGGCTTAATGGTGTTCTGTGTGTGCATGATGATCAGTTACATATTCTTTACCTTGTTCTACAGCTTCCTGATACTCTTCCATGACATGTTCATGATGCTCTGTATTAGGTCTTAAGAACTGGTCTCCTGCCGACTTCAAGATAGACTTGACTTCTGCTATAGCAACCACTGGTGCCACTCTCGTAAATAATAGGAAGAGTGTAAAGAACAATCCAAATGTTCCTACATAAATGCCAATCTCAACCCAAGTAGGAACATAGTAACTCCAACTTGATGGCAAGTAATCTCGGGCCAAGGTTGTTGCAATAATTACAAATCGCTCGAACCACATACCAATGTTGATAAAGATGGACATAAAGAAGGTCCACCACAAGCTTCTTCTAATCTTCTCAGACCAGAATACTTGGGGCGAAACGACATTGCAAAACATCATCCCAAAGTAGGACCAGTAGTAAGGACCTAAAGCTCGATTGAAAAATGCAAACTGCTCATATATATAACCTGAATACCATGCTATAAATAGCTCTGTCAAATAGGCAACTCCAACGATCGTTCCTGTTACAAGAATCACTTTGTTCATGGATTCTATATGTCCGATGGTTATATATTCTTGAAGGCTTAATACCTTTCTTGTAATCAACATCAATGTCTGCACCATCGCAAACCCAGAGAATACCGCTCCCGCTACAAAGTATGGTGGGAATATCGTTGTGTGCCATCCAGGGATAACTGAAGTGGCGAAATCAAAACTTACAATTGTGTGTACAGAAAGTACAAGCGGTGTTGCAAGACCTGCTAAAACCAACGAAAGTGCTTCCCATCTTTGCCAATGCTTGGCAGATCCAGTCCATCCAAAACTTAGAAAAGTATAAAATCTCTTTCTGATCCCTGTAGCTCTATCTCTTATAGTGGCAAAATCTGGTACCAATCCAGTATACCAGAAGAGTACTGATACTGTCAAATATGTACTAATCGCAAATACATCCCAAAGAAGAGGTGAATTAAAGTTAGGCCATAGTGATCCTCTCGTATTAGGATAAGGGAAGATAAAGATGGCAAGCCATATTCTACCCATGTGTATCGCCGGGAAAAGTCCTGCACACATTACTGCGAATATGGTCATGGCCTCTGCTGCTCTGTTCACACCAGTACGCCACTTTTGTCTAAAAAGTAACAATATCGCTGATATCAAGGTACCTGCGTGTCCGATACCGATCCACCATACAAAGTTGGTGATATCCCATCCCCATCCGATCGTTCTATTCAAGTCCCAGGTACCTATCCCATGCCAGATCGTCCAAAGGATACAAAAGACCCCGAAGAGCAATACATGTACAGATATTAAAAAACAAGCCCACCATAATTTCCCAGGTGCTTGCTCCGTAGATCTAACAAGATCAACGGTGATATCGTGATACGACTTGGAACCATCAATTAATGGCTCTCTTAATGGACTAACTGTTGCACTCATATTAGCGAACTGCTTTTATACTTCAAGTGATTCGTCTCTGTTGTGCACTTTCATAGTGTACTGCACAGAAGATCGCACATTAATTTCTTCTAATACTATCATGTTAAGAGGCGACTCAAATTTGTGAGCTAACTCTCCTTCCTTATTGTTTGTATCACCAAATGTGATCGCTCCTGTAGGACAAGCTGTCTGGCAGGCAGTTTTCACATCAAAGTCATTTAACCCTCTCTTTTCTGTCTTTGCAGTTAGTTTACCTTGTTGGATGCGCTGCACACAGAAACTGCACTTTTCAATAACACCTCTTGTTCTTACCGTTACATCTGGATTAAGAACCATCCTCGTGAGGTTATCTGCACCATATGGTACATCCTCATTATTGACAGTGACCTGATTAGCAGGAAACAAATCAGCAGTGGTGTAATCCAACCAGTTGAATCTTCTTACTTTATAAGGGCAGTTGTTGGCACAATATCTTGTCCCGATACATCTGTTATATGTCATCTGATTGAGCCCTTCTGAACTGTGGTTCGTTGCATTGACCGGACAAACATTCTCACATGGAGCGTTATCGCAGTGCTGACACATCATCGGCTGATAGACAACATTAGGATTATTGACATCACCATAGTAGTATCTATCTATTCTTAACCAAGCCATCTCCTGGTGACGTGCTACCTGCTTTTTACCTACAACAGGGATATTGTTCTCGGCCATACATGACACGGTACATGCCCCACAACCTGTACATGCATTAAGATCTACATGCATCCCCCAGTGATGACCTTGGCTATACTTCTCAGCTACATATTCATTGTAAGGGTAAAGAGTCTCCGCATTTAATCCCTCATGATGCTCACGCTCGTGAATTAAGTCTTCTATCGACTGCTCAAGGTCATCAACATGGCTATGTCTTATGATCGATCTATCAGTCAACGAACCTTGAAATCCAGCGAAGATATTGCCATAACCCGGAGCAAGAGTGGTTTCGTCAGCATTGATCGTCTCACCATCTTGATTAGGTGCAGTGACACCCATTGTATGATGATATTGAACCGCACTATAATGTTTTTCTTCTCCTTTTTTATTGGATATCGATACGTTAGATGAACTATAATTTGCTCGACCATCAGTAATATTGATCGCTTCATTAACATCTACACCAATACCTGTAGCACAAGCTCCTCCTGCGGTTCGCCCATACCCCATCGCAAGAGAGACTGTGCCTTTCATCTGTCCAAATTGCTGGATAGCAGGCACTCTATAAGTCTTACCTTCAATTGTTACATCAACCAGATCTCCGTCTTTCAAGCCATTGAGGCCTTTGAACTTTCTTACACCATCAAAGTCTACAGGTACAGCGAGGTAATTACCCCACGCACATCTCGTAACTGGATCAGGCATCTCTTGTAACCAAGGGTTGTTGCTATATTGGCCATTTCCTATGGAGATTGGCTCTGTTAATTGTATTTCTAATTCGCCGCCAGACGGTTTAGATATCCGCCCCATTGCTGAAGTAGCATCAACATTTGCGGCAGCGATATCAACAGAAGAAGCACTATTGCCATGGTATACACCATCGTGAAGTGCCTTATCCCAGAAAGATTGGAAGCTTAAGAAATCAGACTGATTAGCATGATATCCTGCCCAATTGGACCTTAAGTAGTCATAATATGGCTGCTCGGCATCAGCATTTAATCCAGGGCTTTCAGCCCATACCAAAAGAGAATGTCCACTTTGTCTTGTATCAAATAGAGGAGTGATCGTCGGCTGTATCAGAGAGATGTGACCTCTCTTTGGCTCCGCATCTCCCCAGCTTTCAAGATTGTGGTGTATCGGAGCTATGATATCACAAGTATTAGTTGTCTCGTCATTGGTATATGACAATCCTATTTTATTAGAAGCACTTAACAGAGCATCTTTCAATCCTGCGATACCGCTGTATTCATACACTGGATTGCAATGATTATAGATGACTGTATCGACTCTACCTGCTTTGATATCTGCTGCAAGAGCTACTAGTTCTTTTTCATCACCTTGTCTTTGTAATGATGCACTATCAAAACTGATGGTATGTCCGTAATTGCCTAGTCTTATGTTCAATGCATTGATGATCTCTTGCTCAGCAGCATTGTTACTACTACTGATGATCAGTGAAGTTCCTCTGTGATTAGCGAGTTGGCTTGCAAGTTGTTTGAGTGCTTTTTCAGCATTGGTATTCAATCCTGCAGATCGAGAACCCGTTCCCATAACTTGCTGATATAGATAAGCTATCGCCGCACCTTGTTCAGAAGGTTTAACTAAGATTCTATTGTCAGCATTGGAGCCAGACATAGACATTTGTGATTCTACTTGAACATGTCTTGACATCTTCGCGTCTTTCACATTCTTAATCTTTCGACCTTTAGCGTAGTCATGTGCATACTCGATAGGCGATATCCATGTACCTAAGAAGTCAGCGTTGAAACTAACAATGTGGGTTGCTTTGTCGAAATGATAATTTGGTATCACCCTATCTCCAAAAGTCTTCTCATTAGCTTCTAATATAGCAGCTGATGACACTGGGTCATAAGTGACCACTTCCGCATTAGGATACTTAACAGTAAATGCTTGCATCGCTGCTCTTTCCGTTGGACTAAGAACAGTATTGGTAACAATCCTTATGCCGCGGGCTGAGGCTAACTTAGATTTGATCGATCTATCCAGATCTGACCAACTCACTTGCTCTCCACCTACAGTAGGAATCTTAATACGGTTGACATCATAAAGTGACAAAACAGAGGCTTGGGCTCTAGCAGAGGTACCACCCTTGGTTACTCCTGAAAGATTGTTGCCTTCTATTTTTATGGGACGGCCTTCGCGCGTTTTAACTAAGATGGAACAGTAATCACCTCCATCTACAAATGAAGATGCATAGTAGTTAGCTACTCCTGGTACTATCTCATCTGGCTTGATGACATAAGGTATAGCTCTCTTGACAGGGATATCACAACCGGCAGCCATAGTAGCTGCACCCAGTCCAAAACCCATCATTTTCAAAAAGTCTCTTCTATTACCGCCAACTTGTTCTGCTACTTCGTTTTCACCAAGTGCCTCAATAATCGAAGGACTCTGAACTTCATTCTGAGCATCACGTAGGAATTCTTCATCTCGTGTGAGATCTTTTTCTCCTATCCAGATACCGCTAAACTTTGTACTCATCTATAGTGATGTATAATTATATTAGTAATGACATTTTTGGCATTCTAAACCTCCAATATCCTCTACCGTAACTTTTTCTTTTTTCCCGTTAGACAATTGCTCGTGATATGCTTCATAGCTAGCATAATAATCGTTGTCTTCGAACTTCACTTCAGTCTGCCTGTGACAGTTGATACACCACCCCATACTCAGAGGAGCATGTTGTGATAAAACTTCCATTGCTTCGACTTTACCATGACATGATTGGCATTCTACTTGCCCAACTGTTACATGCTGAGCATGATTAAAATATACGTGATCAGGTAGGTTGTGTACTCTTATCCACTCTATTGGACCAGCGATCTTTTTCTTTTGATCATTAGTCAAAGAAGTTACAATTCCTTCCCATTGTGCATCTACTAGTTTCTGACCTTTCCGATCTATTGACGTCAGACTATTCTCCGCCATATATGTATCTGATATCCACTTGGTGTATATATTTTTAATAGCTGGTCGATCCAGAGATTCATAATTTTCTATATATTTTCCAGTGGAAGGGTCATATCCTACCGAGGCATATATCTTTGTTAATTCTGCAGTACCATACTCTGATCCAGTTTGAATTGCAGAGTGACAATTCATACATGTATTAGCTGCTGGTATAACTGAATGCTTAGATCTTCTTGCTCCATCATGACAATACTCACAATCTATCTGATTGATACCAGCGTGAGTCTCATGCGAGAATTTGATGGGTTGCTCAGGTGCATAGTTTTGTTGTCTCCCTAGATTGATAGCATTAGAGACAGTGTTATAACCACCTATTACTATCAAGCCAAATATCAAAAAAGAAACATTTCTCTTTGAAAAGATCTGTTTTAGTATTGGCTCTTGCGTAATTGTCCTTCCTTCTTTGTTAGCAACAACTTGATCCAAGCTTCCGATTGTTCGGGTAAGAATCAACGCCAACGCACCGAGAACACCAAGAAGCACC
>CAZRXJ010000153.1:0-5742 GCA_964604025.1 uncultured Saprospiraceae bacterium
AGGCGGGTTACTATTATATAGTGCATACATTATTGGCTTGATACATCTTGCCTCCGTAGTTATGATGGCGTATCACAACATGACTTATTCTTGGAAGAACTACTTTTTACATTTGAAGAGATATGGCTTTTCAATATCACTAATAGTGATTTTCTTTTTTTCAATCTTTTATTATTTTGATAATTGGGTAGCTATTTTACTCTTTTTAATTATTCCACCTCATATTATTTTCTTGTTTCTTTTCAATAGAGTAGACAAAAAGAAAACAACAAGACAGGCGCTTTCCACTGCTCTAAGTCACGGATACAATAAGTATTCGCAATTTATAATGTCGTTTTTACTAATTTCATTTATATATTTTCTTCTTTATGGACTTACATCTACACTCACCGAGTTATTATACACAAGTTTTCTGAACTGGCACAACCTTTTCCCAGGAACAATCAGCAATGGTGTCTATATAGATTGTATATTCAGAATGATCATAGCAAGTATCAGTTTTGTTTTATACTACTACATATATTGCAATTTTTATCAATCTCTCTTGTGCAAGTACAGCAGTGTCGATCTTCATGAACGCATAGCTTCCTTCGGGTTACAAAACAGTCAGTCATGATCATTCTTAGATTAATGATTATAACAGCTTTGATGGTTCTAAGCTTAGACAGCTATACTCAAGAACTTGGGCATACACCAAGGTTGGAACAAGCTGTAAACCAAGAAGAAATAGATCAATTAGTAGACCAACTTGAGTTGCGCAAAACAAAAAAAGAATGGAGACTAAAAGAGCAACCTAAAGAAAAGGAAAGCAATCCAGAATTGCCTAAACCCGGACTGATAGCAAGAATATTAGCAAACGCACTCTATTATGTCCTGATCATTGTAATCGTAGGATTGGTGATAGGATTACTCATATACTTAATCAATAGCATAAACTATGATAAGCGCATAGACCATGATATTATTGAAGAAGAGCAAGAAGAGGTCATTGACATCAAAGAGTTGAATCTCGGAGAGATGTTAGCGCAAGCACTGGCAAGTGGTGATTACCGCATGGCTATAAGGATAGAATTTCTAATAATTTTACAACAACTGACCATTGAAAAACATATTGATTGGTCACCTGATAAAACCAATAGAGATTATAAAAAAGAATTGCGTTATAAAGACTATTTGCCGAAGTTCAATTCTATTGTTAATCTCTATGAACGTGTATGGTATGGGGAGTCAAAAGTAGACGAGGGCATCTACTTAGATTCAAGAGTTCTCTTTGCAGATTTCAGTAGAATCATATCCTTAAAAACTGCAGAGGCATGATTAATTATAAAGTAATCGGACCTTTGTTAGTAATAGTTGTGTTGTTGACTATTTTGTTCTTGCAAACATTTGAACGTAAAGACGTATCTGCAGCAGATTGGAGTACCAATTACCAATATGAATTCAAAGATCCATATGGCACTTGGATGTTAGACAAGATATTAGGATTATCATATGGAGAAGAGCATATCGTGCGAATAGAAAAAGACGACTTCTCCATGATCAATAGTCAAGCCAGACATAAAGGATATCTATATATAGACACCTATATCGACTTCCCTAAGTCACGTGTCGATAGTCTAATCAACTTTGTTGAAGCTGGTAATTCTGCAATGATCATTTCAGATTATTGGAATGACAATGTGGATTTGATATTTCCATACTTAACTATTGGTGAAGAGTATATTGATTCTACAGCATGTCTGAGTGTCGATAATGAGGAAGAAGACTATGTTATGAGAAGTTATGCTCGGCAACTCGACTCAGCGATAGTGGGATATCATAGTACACTTCATATTGATGAGGACTCTATCCAATATGACTACGACATTATCTCTACGATTGATAGAGCATATCCGATAGCGATCCATCTGAAATATGGTGAAGGCGATTTTTTCTTTCACTCAGTTCCTTATTTATTCACCAATGTTGGATTAGATCAGGAAGACATGAGGGCGTACACTTTGAAAGTACTGCCCTTATTAGATATAGATACTTTGTATAGTGATCACGATCACTTGGACTTCTACAATGATTACGACATCAGAAAGAGTAGAGCTGATATAGGAGAACAATATGGTGGAGGTCGGCCTCAAAACGACCGAAGCCCAATACAGTTCATCATGGCTAATCCTGCATTGTCATGGGCATACTATGTAATGGCAGCAGGGCTCATCATATTTATAATCTCAAGAGGGCGCAGAAGGCAAAGAATCATACCTACATTAGAACAAAACGAAAATACCTCATTAGAATATGTCGATACCGTAAGCGAGTTATATAGATCTCAAAACCAACACTTCAAATTAGCTAAGCATCTAAAATCAGTCTTCGAGAGCCAGATAAAGAAAAAGTATTATTTGAAGCCTGGAACAGATAATTATGTCAAGAGATTATCGCAAAAAAGTAGAATACCTGAAGATGATATACAAAGCTTAATCAATCGGCTCAAAGCATCTGAGAATAATAAAAGATTTGATGACATACAGCTTATCAACTTACACAAAGATTTAGATCAGTTTTATAAAAAATGTCAAGAACATGGATGATCACTTAGAGAATGAAAATGAAGCAACTAATCTCGAAAAGAACAATGAAGCATCTTATGATGCTCCAGTTACCAATGGAAATGATGGTACAAATATAAAAGAAGAACAAGCTATACCTCAGCTCACTAACAGGTTAGACATCCAACCTTTTACAGATAAGATGAACGAGATCCAGGCGGAAACAGCTAAAGTCTTAATCGGTCAAGACAATCTTGTAGAGCTCATCTTAATTAGCATCGTCTGTGGTGGTCATGTACTACTCGAAGGAGTACCTGGTATAGCCAAGACATTGAGTGCCAAAGTGATAGCACGTACATTGGACACTAAGTTTACGCGCATACAATTTACCCCTGATCTTATGCCTTCGGACATAATCGGGACATCAGTCTTTGATCTTAAGACATCCGAGTTTTCATTTATAAATGGTCCTATATTTTCTAATATCGTATTGATAGATGAGATCAACAGAGCGCCAGCTAAGACACAGTCCGCCTTATTTGAAGTCATGGAGGAAAAGCAGATTACATTTGATGGGACTACATATCCCATGCAGTTTCCATTTTTTGTGATTGCAACACAGAATCCTATTGAACAAGAAGGCACTTACCGACTACCAGAAGCACAGCTCGACAGATTTTTGATGAAGATCAAATTAGGATATCCCAATCTTGATGATGAAGTAAGAATCCTCAACAGATTCAAGAATACGACTCAAACTAATTTATCAGATTCTATAAAGAAAATTATAAAAAAGAAGACACTGAAAGAATTGATGGCTATATCCAATCAGATCTATATCAGTGATCAGATGCTCACGTATGCCGCTCAAGTCGTACATGCTACGCGTGAAAATGGCAAAATATATTTAGGTGGCTCGCCGAGAGCCTCACTGGCATTGATCAATACAGCCAAGGTAGCTGCAATACTTGCAGGCCGTGACTTCATGACCCCTGACGATATAAAGTATATGGCTCCATATGTACTCAACCATCGTATCATCCTTACACCTGAAGCGGAAATGGAGGGGCGCACAGAAGAAGAAGTAATCAAAGAACTCCTTGAGACAGTAGAAGTACCACGATAATATTATGAATAACTTCTTTGCTCGTCCACCTTTGTATATTTCGATTGCAATGATAGTCATCTTGTATGTCATCATATTTGCTTTGAATATATCACTGTGGTATGGGCATCTCATGATACTACTTCTAATGGGATTAGTAATATATGATGGATGGCAACTTATCTCGATTGGAAAATCGATACATGCAGAAAGAAGTGTCAGAGACCAACTTTCGCTTAGTGACAATCAGTATATCCAGTACAAATTAGAAAATAACAGTTCAAATGATATCAATGTGGAATTGATAGATGAACTGCCCATTCAGTTACAACAGAGATCTTTTCTATTTGAAAAGAACATAAAAACGAATGATAAACTAAAGGAAAAATATAAGATCAGACCTTTGATCAGGGGTCAGTACAACTTTGGCAAACTGCACATGTACTTATCATCGACTAATCTTAGACTATTGCAATATAGGGTCTCGCAAGATTTAGAAAAAGATGTTGAAGTATATCCATCATTTATACAAATGAAAAAGTATGAATTGCAGACGTTCAACAGGGTTGCAACATTATCAGGGATCAAACGAGTCAGAAGGATAGGCAAAACAGATGAGTTTGAACATGTGAAGATATATACACAAGGAGACAACATGAGATCGATCAATTGGAAAGCCACTTCACGTAGGAGTGAGTTGATGATCAATCAATATCAAGATACGAGGTCTCAATCAGTCTACTGTCTGATAGATAAAGGACGATCTATGAAGATGCCTTTTGATGGTCTATCCTTATTAGATTATGCTATCAATACAAGTCTTGTTCTTTCTAATATTATACTTAAAAAATACGATCGTTCTGGCCTTCTAACCTTTAATGAATCTATACACACTTTCCTAAAATCAGACAATAAAAAAAGTCAGCTTCCTAAGATTGCTGAATCATTGTATAAACAAGAAACAGGGTACAAAGAATCTGATTATCAAGGCTTGTACTTCTATCTAAGGAGGATGGTCTCGCGAAGAAGTATTTTAATTCTATTTAGTAATTTTGAAAATGTGCATGATATGAGAAGGGCTCTACCCTATCTCAAGCAACTCAACAGATTACATCTCTTAGTCATCGTCTTTTTCACTAATACGGAGCTCCTTGAAGCAAGCAAAGAAAAGGTAACTAGTATCTCAGAAATTTATAAAGTGACATTCGCTCAAAAAACATTGATAGATAAAGATCTCATAGCGGAGGAGTTATCATCTCATGGTCTACAGGCTATTTTATCAACTCCTCAAGAATTATCACTCAATGTGATTAATAAATATCTAGAGATCAAGGCTAAGCGTATGTTATAGAGGAGGCAGGAATTTGATATATTAGCAACAGCATAGTTACTATGCTAAAGAGCATGCACCCTTTAGAATTATATAATAATCCTGCAGGGCGCATGCCTACCGTTTCGATATTAGCAACAGCCTATCCCGCAACATTTAAAGCCACAGCATACGCTTACTAATAGCAACAATGCCATCATAACAAATGATTTTGTATAGATCTAAAAGAACTATGGTGAATAAATAAACTCCATGGACGAGCACTTTATATTCCTTGTCAGTGCGCATTATACTTTCAAAAGTTGGTCCATCATGGGCCCGAGGGTCTGAGCAACCAGCCCTTTTAATTGATTGGTATTGACCAAGGTAAAGCAACATAGACTACTGCTATCTTTAGAAGTACAACAATTGTCTTCGCTGTCTCCAGTCATACAACTGATCAATGCAAACTTATCTCCAGCCTTAAGACCAAATTTTTTCCGTAAGTCTTTAGGTATCACCAATTGTCCACGATCATCAAAGCTGACAATAGCCTCGATCTCACAACAATTCTCATTTTTTGCCATCTTGTATATTTTAAGAAGATTATAAAGACATATTTGCCATTTCGCATGACTTGAAAGGCAATAGATCGACGAAATATCGTCGTAACACTAAGTCTTACATATCTTACTAGTTCTGTCAATCAAAGTTAATCAATTTATCAGATAAATCAGAATATTCAGAAATATCAGATTCTATGGTTCAATATTTATCACAACTTT
>CAZRXJ010000154.1:0-5738 GCA_964604025.1 uncultured Saprospiraceae bacterium
AGTTGGATGTGAAACTTCCGACCAAAGTGCATCAAATGTTAATCTATATGTTGCTGTAATCTCATTAGTTGGTGGAAGCGCGCCAACAGATACGATACCTTGGATATTATTCTGAGGGAGTCCACCAATCTCTTGAATCAATGTCAGCTCTGTACCATTGATACCATAAACACCAACTTCTCCAGATAACCCGTATGCTTGATATAGGTATCTGCCATCGTCAGAGATCCAAAGATCAATCCATCCTTCTGTTGTGCCAAAAGCAGCAGCAGGGTCAGTTGTGTTACCAGTTGCACCTGTTCCTTGCGCTGCAACTTGATTAATCAATTCTATATTGCCATCATTAAAACTGTATGATGCAAGTCCTGCTTCAATCGCATTAGAAACAAAGAAAGTATTAGCATCAGAAAAATCTAACCAACATGCAGTTCGACCTGTGTTGTTAGTACCTGAAGCAACATCTAAATCAATTGCAGTTAACGTACCATCATCCTCTATCTGCCATGTACTTACTGATCCATCTTGTAATCCTGGAAAAACTGGTGGAGTACCATCTGGTCTAAACTCTCTTGCTTCAGTAACAACTACAATGTTTTCATCTACTATCTGAAATCCAATAGCTGAAGGCAGGTTTCTTCCTTCGGCATTACCTCTAAGTGTAGAGGTAGCTCCTGAAAGCTGAGTATCACTTAGTGTTCCATCAGCGTTTACTCCATATACAACAATCTCATCTTCACTTCCACTGGCCAGTGCAGCAGCACCTGCATTTATCGAAGCGACTACAACGAAGTCACCATCAGGTGAGAACTGTATCGCTGAAGGTCTATTAGCTAATTCTCTTCTTGATCCAGGAATTGGCTCAAGACTACCGTCGTTTAACAATTGGTATCCTACAATAGATCCTTGTTGTCCTGGCTCTCCAAGTGCCAGTAAGTCTGCTCTTGTGATATTACTTACATATACTACCCCATTTACACCTCCATTACGAGAAGGGATATATGCGATTGAGTTAGGTCCTACATCTTGAGTAGTCTCAGTATCAACTACAGTAAGTGAGTAATCAGAATTGACTCTCATAGAAGTCACTGTATTACTACCAGCATTGACTGCCATTACAAATTGATTGTCAGTTGACTTAGTAATCGCATATGCTGAAATTAAAGGATCCAGTCCTTCTCCTCCATCAAAATCACCACCATTACCTCCAGTAGGAAAGCTACCGATCATAGAAAGTGTACCGTCATCTGCTTGAGCGTAAGCAACGACTGAGTTAGGGCCTTGGACATTGCCATCTACTTGACCTTGACCGTTGGTCATAGCATATACTGCTCCAACTGCATCGCCAGTTGCACCATTGCCTCCTCCGTTAGCATCACAGACAAAGAGATCGATTAACTCCATATCTCCAAAACCATATTGCGTTGGACAATCAAATTCTCCAGAACTCTGGCACGCAAATGTACCATCAGGATAATACCAAGTGCGTGTAGACTCATCTACAACACATAAAAATTCATGTCCCTGAGCGTTCCGATAATACTCTATGACTTCTCCGCCACAATTATTAACATCAACGATATTGCTCAAAAATGGGAACCGCCCAAAAAGATCTACTTCTGATCCTGCGGTACATCGAAATATTTCTTGACCTTCATCGTCGGTCAAACCATAAAAAGCTCTACAATCGGTGATGTCATCTGAACAGTACAGCGTACCGTCTCCGAAAAAAAGTCTTCCACCTTCGCCGAAGCACTCAGCATTATTAACAACATAAAAGAATTGGAAGTCTCCCATGTCATAAAATATGACTGATTCATTCTGACAACAATTGTCTTCATCGATTATATTATTCAACACTGGAAAGTCATCCAGTGTCTGGGCAGTTAGACCATTAATGCTAAAAAGCATAATGGTCCAAATCAAGTAGTTCTTTAACTGATCCATTTTATAATTTTTATTGATTTAAGTGTAAATAATTGTAAAGCAGTGTGCTCTTAACATTCATCATTACAGTGGTGGTGCCTTTTTTGGGTGCTTGACTCGAGCCTATTTTTACGATAAGATTTACATCTTGTCGGCTAACCTTTTCTTTGTCAAAAAAAAGTCACCCCTACGCAACCATATGGAGGATTCTGTTGTAAAACTGCGGGCTTATATGCGGGATTCCCCTATAAAGCATTGTAAAAGAGAAGATCGACTCTGTATGTCTATGTCCAATAAATATTGATGTTTCAGCTTCGCTTTAGGGATACTTAAGTCGCTGTGTTCATGTCATTGTTTTGACATAATCATCCTGAAGTGAGGAGGTTGTTATGAGCTTAATATGAAGTGATAGACAATAATGATTAGTCTTTAGTAATAGGTCTAGCTTTGTTTCAGCAAGGGCGTACAATTTCTATATTGTGGTCACTATGAACGAAGACAGCAATCCTGACAAAGTACAAGCTAACAATCCACTACATGGTGTAAAACTTGTAGATATTATGGAGCAACTTGTAGCAAAGCATGGTTGGTCTGGACTAGCAAATCGAATAAATGTCAATTGCTTTAAAAATGATCCATCCATCAAGTCTAGTCTTAAGTTTTTAAGAAAGACGCCTTGGGCAAGAGAGAAAGTGGAACAACTATATCTTAAGTCTATATAATGAGCTTGCTTTTACTTTCCTGCAGCGACTACTGCATCTGCGATCTCTGGAAATCTCCAAGTCATCGTGTGTCTATCAAATAGTCCGAAGTTACCTCCATCATCCCATATGATTGGAAGCATCCCTCGCTCCATCGCAGCAGTAGTATAGTACATCGCATACTCTATGCGAGCTGATATATTGTCCTTATCAATAGTACCCCATTCACCAAGGATGACAGCTCTACCTTCTTGGGTGACCCATTTGTCTCTTATCCTATTGAGTTCTGTATCTAGTGCTGCTTTTTCTTCATCAGAACCCCACATGTCTGTTCCTTCAGGTAAGCCAGCAAATTCCCATGGAAAATAACTGTGTATGGATATGATGATATTAGGATCTTCATTGGGCACTACTAGGTCTTGCATGGCATTAGGATGTGTACTCGCAGCGTAAGTAGGAATCATCAAGTGTCTTTTGCTATTGTTTCCACCTGTGCTTCTGATCGCATCTACCGATACCTGTTGATAGCCGTTGATAACATCTCTACCCTCTTGAGTTCCACCATTCCACTCTTCTGGAGAGTTGCGGAGTCGAGGTTCATTCATGACTTCAAATATAAGTTTGTCACCATACGCGCTAAAGTGATCACTTACTTGAGTCCACAAGCTTGACAAGCGATTACTCACGCGATCAGATTCTTCTTCAGTCGGTATGATCCACTCATCATGATGCGTATTGATAATCACGTGCATGTCGCTTTTAAGGGCTTCATTGACGATTAATTCTATACGTTCTAAATATGAAGATTCTATTGGAAATGGATCACCAGGGCCTTGATGAAAATTCCATGTGATAGGTATCCTAAGAGTTTCAAAACCTCTGGCCTTCACAGCTCTTACTATACTACCACTCGACAGAGGGTTACCCCAAATAGTTTTGTCCCGATCTATGACATCAAAGCTGTTGCCCAAGTTCCATCCGACACCCATTTCTGCGACTAATTCGGCCGAAGTGAGATCTCTCATGCTACCTAAAAACTCATCATCCACTTCAACCATAGGCTCTTGAGGTCTATCAGGCACTACAACCGCTGTTGGCTCTTCTTGACCACATGAAACAATAGCTAGTCCAACAAATACTAAGGCAGAAATCGCAAATCCGCAACGACTAAAACACAAACAATTCATCTCATTCTTTTTGATAAATCGAATGTACATGATTCTATCACGATCAACAAAGTCAAAAATAACTTTAAGAAAGTTGATGACCTTTCTGATCTAACTGCGATACATAGGTGTAAGAATATGACAAACCAAAATTATTAAGAAATGACCCGTATCGCCATTATTAGTCAAAAAACACTTTTAGTAGACAGCCTATCTCTCATGTTGAACATAGAAAAGCAACTGGAGGTAAGTTTCACAACTCATGATTACAATGCATTATTACAAAAAACTAGTCAGGTCAATTTTGAAGTAGTAATATTTATGGATTCTTTAGAGAATCCTGGTAGTTTGAAAGCCATATCGGACTTTTGCGTACGACACAAGAAGACCAAAGTTCTCATTATTTCAGACAATGAGAATCACTCATTAATCAGAGAATCTTACTTGGTTGGCTCGTCGGGCTATGTGTCAACATCTGAATCAAGATTAGAACTCATCAAAGCGATTGATACAGTCGCTAAAGGAGAGCAATTTTTTGGAAAAGTTGCGATTAATGCACTTGTTGCTCGAGATATTTATGCTGTCCAGGATGAACATCAGATCACACAACTTACCAGCAGGGAGAAAGAGATCGTGCTACTCATCTTAGAAGAAAAGTCATCAGGTGAGATTGCAACACTACTCCATATCAGTCAAGGTACTGTAGAAAGCCATAGACATAACATCAAGAAAAAACTAAAAGTAAGATCGTCTATAGGTGTTGTCAAGTATGCTCTGCGAATAGGATTAACGGCCTAGCGTTCTTCTAAAGATCCAGAAAAGTAATAATATTGCAATTACGCCTAAAGCAATCCACAACAGGTTATTGGACGGCGTCTTGGGCTGAATAGGTACAACATGATCCAAGCCCATAAAAACGGTTCCAGCCCAATAATATGGATGTTGCAGATTAACATTCTCCTCAGCTTGTAAAAATTCTAATTTAGAAAGATGCAATGCATCGGAGATCTTAGACTCTTCAGATAAATTCTTGTAGAAATTAGAAAATATATCGGTACTGGATGACTCGTCTATCTTCCACAAAGACATGATGGTACTGGCGCATCCCGCATATTGCATGGCATATGAGAGCGACAACAAGCCTTCTCCTTCTTTCATCTTACCTACTCCAGTCTCGCAAGCACCCAACACTGCAAGGTCAGCATTAAGACTCATATCAAATATCTCATATGCATACAGATAACCATCGTCATTAGTATTAGCATCTTTGGCCAGATGCACTTTAGACCTTAATGGATCTTCATTGTTAACAACTGCATGGCTGGCAAAGTGAAGGATACTTGTTGCGGCAGCTTGTGATTTGAAATTAGTCTCGGTTGCTTTCTCCTGATCGTATGAGATGATATCAAAATTGTCATCCAGATATTTTGACAATTTTAAAGACCATGGTTGTCTTAAGATGTTCAAATATTCTTGGTCTAAAAGAGAGCTATCAGAAACTACAGCTTTATAACTGTCCTTAAGATCATCTTCCCACCCTGGGGCAAAAATAGTTAGAGATTCGTTCTTACCCTTTCTAAATCTCTGCACGAATCGATCCACTTCAAGTGATAGAGAATACTGAATATTATAATCCTCTATCAGATATGTTTCACCATCATGTAAAGCTTCAAATGACAACAACCATAAAGCGCCAGAAGGAACAACTGTAGCGCGACTCAACTCAGATGCCAATTGAAGTGGCGCCCAAAGGATGTCATGGAGTTCTTGAGATACAAGATTGATCTGATCATCACGACTTCTAATCAATTGCTGCCAGACATCGACTAGACTATCAACTTCAGCTACTGCTCCAAGTTTATAAAAACCTGTTTCATCTTTACCCACTTTTAATCCATAGTAATTATTAAATTCTTTAAAATACTCTATAACCACCTCGTCGTTTTCA
>CAZRXJ010000155.1:0-5733 GCA_964604025.1 uncultured Saprospiraceae bacterium
TAATACAGCGGATTATCTTGTAACGTTGTACTTAAGCCAATAAATCGAGGAGAACTAATATCTAAGTCCGCCCGTATATCAGCCAACAAGTTATGCCTTAATCCTCCGTCAATTACAGCTATGTTATCAAGGGCATCTATCATTTCCACTCCCGTAAAGTCAATAAACTTTTCATCTATCTTTACTTTTTGATCTTCCATCCTATAGAAAGCACCTAAGAAGTCTACTTTAACCCCAGCGTTTTTTATAAGTCCATCACCTCTTAACTTCAAGTCAGAGATCGGGCCAGACAAGTTGGCGGTTATGTCAGTTGTACCTGTTGTCTCGGAGATTCCTTCTTCAATGATGTATTCAAAAAAGTCCATTGGGTAATCTTCAATATTGACATCGGCATTAATCTGAGAAGAGTTGAGATCAGCATAACCACTTACATATAGATTCTGTGTATCTTTTTCAATTGACAGATCTATATTGATTACATTTCCATCTTCCTTACTTCGTTTGGCTTCTAATTCTAATTGACCAAAATCATCACCATTCACCTGAAATTCATCAACATTGAGATAGCCTTCGACGACTATGTCTTCGTAGATATTTTCAATAGTAATTTGCGATTTAATAAGTCCAGTTAGGATTGTTGGTTCATAGTTTATAATAGAATTAATGAACCCTAATTGGAAATCATTAATTGAAGCTTCTATGCCTTTATTGTTAATGTCCGATAGTGCAACATATCGCTCTCCATCAGATAAAGAAAACCCTTTGATATCAAGCGTTTTCGGGAAGATCCCGATGCCTTTGTCTGATATAATCTCCCATTGGCTACTGTCTATTGTAATATCATCATTATCAAAATAAGTAAAATAACCGCCATGAGTTACTGATGATGTCCCAGATAAGTCTGCCTTATTGTAAGCATCATTATAAAAAGAAAAATCCCAATCTGCATTTCCATCGGCTAAAGAAACATCAAAACCCAGCTTTGGTACTGATAAGGCGCCACGTTGGACATCAAGAAAATCAGTTTGCAATGACGTTGTAACATTATCTGAAGTCATAATGATATCTACAGAATCAACACTTACCCCGTTAAAAGATATAAATGGAATCTTGGCAACAAGATCGACCTTATCTCTTTCCTTACTTTGCCCACCAATTATCGTTGCGATCCCAGTTTGCTGTATATCTATGTCCAGAAAATCGAACAAAGGAGTAGCATCTTTAAGTGCTAAACTGTATTGATAGTTCTGGGTAATTTGTTCTCCTCCTTTTAACTCGTAATTCCAAACTTCATTATGAGCACCAGCGTTCTCAACAAGCTTATCTAAAGAGTTCTGAAAAACTTTAAGCAGGTTAAATCTTCCTTGAATATCAAAGTCAACAAAATCACTATTCAATGAAAAACTATTTGCCTTACTTCCTGGTATAGATATGACTTCTATTTCTTTAATTTCTAATCGCGATGTATCGTGAAGTAATATGGCATTGTTTATCACCGCTGTGCCATCAAGGCTCTTCAAGTCACGGCCAGTAAGATTAATGTCTGAAGTGAAAGCTAACTCACAAGGAAATTCAGTAAGATTGAGCTGACAAAAATTAATCTTATTCGCATTCACCTTAAAATCAAATATAGGAATGCTATCAGAAGCATCTACTACGCCATCAAAACTAAAATCCAACTCGTCGTCACTGATATTGAACTTACCATCGATAACCCTACTACTAAGATTGCCTTCAAAGATAGCATCTTTATATACGAACTCTTTAAATTCAAATTGATCAATGACTGCTTTAATATCAGCTGATGAACTCGAGAGACTTTTGCCATGACCATTGGATATGTTCACTTGAGCACTAGAAAATCCAAAGTCTTCATTAAGCGTCATCTTCTTAAGATCAAAACTATCCAAAGATAAAAAGCCATCATATGATATAGCATCATCGTTATTACCTGATAAATCAAACTTTATATCGAGGTTGGCTTGGCCTAACGGACTTATCAATAAACCATTCGCGACAAAGTCATTTAAGAATCCGTCAAATGAACCTGAAAAGTCTATCGTTTCTAATCTCACCAATTCTTTAGGAATTGAAAACTTCGAAGACAACTTAGATAGTGCAGCCACATCAGAATATAGTTTTGTGACATTGGCGTTCAGTAAACTTTCTTCAAGGTCATCTGCTTTTTCAAAAGACACATTACCTTCAAAATGATGAATACCACTTAACCAAATTGAAAGATCTTGGCCTACATATTGATTATCCTTTATTTCAAAAGCCCCTTCTACTTGTATCTTCTCATCTGCAATAGGCTCATCATCAAATGCTTCCTTAAGGTCATCTGATATTTCAAATAAATCTCTTAAGTAAACAAGGGAAGGACTTAGGTTTAAATCTGCTTTAGCATTAGTGAAATTAGAAATACCGTCTACTCCATTTATCTCCCCTTCTACTTTTAGTTTACTATTGTTGATATTAACTTTTGCACCCTTGATAGTAATATCTTGATCCGATCGATCAATCTTTTTTATTGATGCATATGAGATACGGTTTTGATTAACCTGTCCTGAGAGTTTCTCTAATGATGCCGTCCAATTTTCTATTCCATTTATACTTATATCACTTAACGTGAGATCCAGTTCACTTCCTCTTGTATCATCACCTTCAGAAGATTGGATAGATACACTTCCATCGATCAAGGAAATTAATTGGATCTTAATAGTAGGCAACTTCGAACTACTACTTTTTTGATCTTCTTTTTGATTGTCAGAATTTTTCGCTTCTGCTTTATGCTTTGGTTTGGGGTTATAAGCTATATCTGGTTTGATAAGAAAGATCCGTTCAATATCAATCATTAGCTCTTCACCTAATCTAAACTCATTGATATCAATCTCAAATGCGTCAAAAGATCCATCTAGGTGTTCACCTGTTACTGCATCATCAAGGGTAACATGAAAATCTCTAAACCTTAAAGATGATATCTCGGTATTAGATCCTTGATCATTATTATCACTTTTTGATTTCTTCTTTTTTAAGAGCTTTTCAACATTGAACAAATCCTCATCAGGTGCTCTATTGATCTGAAGTCGAGCGCCACTTAATAGTATATCACTCAGTGCGATCTCTTGTTCGAATAAAGCTTTATTGATGAGAGTAATAAGTGTATTACGTGGACTTACTTTAGCAGTATTGAGCGTCATTATCGTATCACCTTCTGCACCCGCCAGCAGAATATCTTCTAGTATAACGCCCTGATAGATATTGACTTCTGATCGCTTAACTGAGACAGTACCGTTGATGGAAGAAGTGATACTTCCCATGACGCCGTTAACAATCTTAGTCTGAACGAATGGTAAATGAAGCAGCCCAATGATTATGACTAATAATATCAATACGTATATGACCATCCGTATGATTACGGAAGACCAATTGATATTTTTCTTTTCGCTCAAAGTTTAAGATTAGATTTATACATTGCTATAACCAAAAATATAAGATAATTAATCCTAATTCTTGAGGGTTTAACTTGACTTTAATCAATTACTATACATCTTGTAATAATTGCCACAAGTCTATACATTCTTTTGCTTCTTTGACATCGTGAACCCTCAATATCTTAGCCCCTTTGTTAAGGGCTATCATATGAAGAGCTGATGTACCATTAAGTGCCTCATCTACTGCTATATTAAGTGGTTTGTATATCATTGACTTTCTTGATAATCCTACTAAGATTGGTGAATCTAATATCTTAAAAGAGCTTAAGTTTTTGAGCAATCTATAATTGTCCGATTGTTGCTTACCAAACCCAAATCCAGGATCAATAATAACTTGTTCGATCCCCAAAGATCTACAATAACTATATCGTTGGTCCAGGAACTTTAAAATATCCAAAACTACATCATCGTAAGAAGGATGATCTTGCATGATGAGCGGATTACCTTGCATGTGCATCAGTACATATGGCAATCCCGTACTGGCCACTAATTTGAGAAATTGCTCGTCCTTTTGTCCCGCACTTATGTCATTGACCATGTCAATCCTCAGGTCTATACATGCTTGTAAGACCTCTGTACGATATGTATCAATAGAAATCCATAGATCAGGATAAGCTGCTCTCACTGCCATCAGAGGCCCTATGATACGGTCTAATTCTTCAGACACTGAAGGTTCTTCTGCACCAGGGCGTGAAGACATACCGCCAAGATCTATGATATCTACTCCTTCTGAGACCATTTTATCCACTTGTCGGACAACTTGGCCTATCTGCATCTTTCGACTTCCGCTATAAAATGAATCAGGAGTAATATTGATAATACCCATAATCTTCGGATGCTCAAGGCTCATCAGACCAGAGATTCCTTTTATAACTTTATGTCTTTCACTCACTTATGTAAAACTTACTGCTATTATTTCTTCCGCCACAAAGAAAAGCTTTATTATATTTACGGAAGTGTAATGAAGCAGGATTGTCTAACCCCAAAACAATCGAAAACGTAAATCCGCAAAGTGAAAAGACACGCATCAAAACTACTGGCCCTTATTGTGATCCTTATTGGTGGGGTCGTCTTCTATGTTAACCAGACAGCTGAAGATAACTCTATAACACATGGGCTAAATCAGTCTACGACTCAAGAAAAGCTAAAAGTATTTAAGTACGGAATGGACGTAAACGAGGTCGTCTTTGAAGACTTTAAGATAAAGCGTAATGCTTTCATGGGTGATATCTTGATGAGTTTTGGAGTCAACTTCGATAAGATTCTTGAGCTGGAGAAAAAAGCTGAAAGCGTATTTAGTCTTAGAAAGATAAGATCAGGAAAAAATATAACTTTTATCAAGGATGATCTATGTGCTGACCCAATAGGCTTTATTTACAAACCAAGCTTATTGGAGTTTGTTAAATTTGAATTTGGAGAAGAGGTAGCTGTTAGCAAACATGATGTGCCGTACGAAGTATGTGTTGAGTCAGCTTCTGGAGTGGTCAACTCCTCCTTGTGGAATGCGATGATGGAACAGGGATTTGACGTTGCTCTTGTTGATAAGATGGAAGATGCAATAGCGCAAGTCAACTTTCATGCAGCACAACCAAACGATCAATTCAAACTGGTCTATGAAAGAATATATGTAGATGGCAAGCCACTGACTGCAGGCAAAATCCTATCTGCTGCATACAAATCAGGGGACAATATCCGGTTTGGTTTTTATTATGAAAACGACAAGTACAAAGGATATTATGATGAAGAAGGTGTCCCTAACAAAAGGACTTTTCTCAACGCACCGCTGAGATACTCGAGGATATCATCGGTATATAATCGCAATAGATTTCATCCTGTCCTAAAGAGAAGAAAGCCACATTTAGGTACAGATTATGCAGCACCAACAGGTACACCTATAATGGCCGTTGCAGATGGTATCGTTACCCATCGTTCATATACCAAAGGCAATGGCAACTATATAAAGATCAAGCATGACAAAACCTATCAGACTCAATATCTCCATATGAGTAGGTTCACTCGGAGTGTTAAGAGGGGGTCAGCAGTCAAGCAAGGTCAGACCATAGGTTATGTAGGATCGACAGGATTAGCTACGGGACCGCATGTATGTTTTAGATTTTGGAAGAATGGTCGGCAAGTAGATCACAGAAGAGAAAACTTTCCACCGCTCAATCCGATGGAAGAGAACGAACTACCTGACTACTTTGACGCGCGCAATGAACTCATGAAAGAATTAGACGCT
>CAZRXJ010000156.1:0-5703 GCA_964604025.1 uncultured Saprospiraceae bacterium
CTAAGGTCTCAAAATAAGAAAACTACTTCTTTTCGGTTTTGATATATATAATAACTTCAAATATATAAAATTTTTACATAAGTTACAATCTGATTAAGTGCATTTTACAGATTAAAGATCTTAATATATTTGAAAATTGTAGCTTAAGGCTTAGTCGAAAAAACCCTTGTCTAGAGCTTAAAACTTGGTGAAAACTCCTACTGTATATGAAGGTTCTGCGAATATAATCTCTCCTCTTATGGCCGATGCATATCCAACACTCACGCCCCAATTCTCGCCTATGTTATAGGCTAGTTCGCCACCGAGAGTGACAAACTCCGTATTGTTGGCAAAAATACTGGTTGATGTAGTAGATTCTGCAGTATCACCATTCTTGGTAGATTCGATCACATTTACGCGTCCTATCGCCCACAGTTTTTTATTAAATAGGTGAGCACCTAACTCAGCTGAAAATCTAATCTCATCCGAAAAACCATTATTCCTATTGTTATAACCAAGGCTAAAATTAGTGTAGAACGATGTATTACCATTCTCCCATCCTGTGCCTGCATCTAACGTAAGTATCTGATTGAATTCGCCATCTCCTAACTGCAGGTTACCTTGACTTCCTCCTGAATTGTTACCCAATGGAAGACCAAAGGTCAATGTAGCAGAAAGAGCAAGTCCTTTGCCTGGCTTTGTTATACCGTATTTGAGTGATATGTCTGTATCACCGACTCCATTAATAGCTTCACCTGCAGTTATCAATTCTGCAGTAGTACCTGAGATAATATCGTTCTGATATGTTCTACTAAAAAATGGGAAATATACTATTGATGTAAAACGATCTGTAATACCATATTCTGCATATAGACTTGTCGTAAATATACCTGTAGTAACATTAGGATCGATACGTGCTTGATCAGTAAAATGACGGTCTGATATAACCCACCATTCTGATAATTTTAAGTATCCCTTTCCTTTGGGTTGAGGCCATCCTCCTCCTGCAAAAAGAAGATTGCCAAGAGCGATAAATAATACTGTATATATAAATTTAGAAAGATTCATGTCGGGTGTTTTTCTTAATGTTTGATAAGAATGTTATTGACCTATTTCGCCATCACCTACTTTCACGTTGAATGGCTTACAGAAATATAGCAGGAAATTGTAGTCGTTGATATCAACTCCGCTTATCTCATAGTCATGCGCTCCCGAAAAGACAGTAACCTCGCTTATCTCAAAAGCCCCAGATATACTATTGGGATTATTAGAAAGATATACAAAAAGGCCCGGTAGAGACGCGGATGCTCTATAATTACTGGCTATATCAAGTAACAAGGTTCCATCATCATTCGCTATGAGTTCAAAATCTCCTTCTAAGTCATAAAAAGTGGTTGTTCTGATAACTCCTGATCTTAGATTAGTAGAAACCTCGGATGTCGTGCCGCCCGCAGTCACATTAAATGAGATACCTACTTCACCCGTAGAGCTCATAGCAGAAGCGGATATTTCAACTTGCCCTGGAGCAACTGCTGTAGCAAGCCCAGAAGGGGTAATAGATATGATAGTTTCATCGCTTGAGGTCCACAATATATCCGTGACTTCTTCTCTTCCTACATTATTAAAGAATGTTGCCTCAAATTGAAAGTCGGTTCCTACTTCAAGAGTGTCAACGACATTATTGGCTCTAAGCACAGGATCTATCAAGTCATCGACAAAATCCTCACCTATACAAGACGATAGAAGAGCGAACAAAAACAAATATACTGGCCACTGTAAATATTTCATAAAGCTGTTGTTTTCTATATAATACTATTACCACCTAACGATAGAAATGGTTGCTTTAATTGTCTTTTGTTCTTCTTAAACATATGTTAAGCGCGCTTATTGTCGCTAATACCACTAATTAAATGTATAATTCTCTCTCAATAAGAAAATTAAAGTTACCATAGTGTATGATAAAGGTTTAGCCGCAAGGGTCATAGTTTATGGTATATGCTGATTTATTACGACATAGCACATGCTAATCAAAAGACAGCTTAGTCATATTAAGCTAAACTATCGATGGCATAACAATCTTGTATTGCTTTGAAAATCAGCCTATCAATCATAGTCGTAGTAAGTATACTCTTACAATCTGTACAAGTACATTGTCAACTTGAGCTTTTCGAACTAGAATACCCATGGAAGCACCATGTATCTCGTATGGAAAAAGACAGCAGTGGCTATTACTGGTTGCATGATGACAAAGACTTCTATTTTTATAACGGACATCAGATCGTCTCCACAGGATTAGGGAAGCTATTAGGTAAGAATAAATATGAATATTTCTTTTCTGGGGACATCATACAAATCAAAGGTGCATTCGTCTTCATTAACAAAAACAATATCAGCCTCTTTGATCCTTTAAAGAAAGAAGTTATACCTCAATGGGATCTTCCAGATGGCGATCTTTTTAACCATCTTTATGAAGATGATCTAGGAGATATCTGGTTGTTCACTCATAATCCCGCCCAAGGAACAAGGCCGGTCTATCTTGCAGATGAGGAACTCAATTTTAGTTATGCATTTGACCTATCTACTCATCTAAAAGATCAAGGCATATTTTGGGACTTTGAACTAACGGATAGAAATGGCTTGTTGTTTTTCCATAGAAGATTAGGAGGATTAATCATTCTAGATAAAAAAGGGAACGAAGTACAAGCCCCAGTACAGAATCTATCAGACTATCAATCTAAAAAAGAATGCAGTCAATTCAGACTGGACAATCAGAATAATCTATGGCGTATATATAATGACAATTTTGAAAAATTAGATTGGTCAACAGGACAATTCAAAAGGCATGGATTGACTGAGAGATTAGAATTCATAACAGACTGTAAAAAAGAAATCGAAGTCACCAATCTCAAAAGAGGCTTAGAAGGATTTGGGTCATTACTCAATCTAAGATCTATCTACACAGATAGCAAAAACAGAATATGGATGAGCTGTGCAGCAGCTTATCTTGTCATGTATGATCCATCTAATGATAATATAACAGGGTTTAGAACTCCGATTGTCAAAGAACTAGAAGGTGGTGATTACGATGTAAAATTCATATTTGAGGATGATGAAGGAAACATCTGGGGCAATCAAAAAGGTGGTTTATTTAAGATACGTGACAAAGAACCATACTTTAGTTCATATGTGGTCAATACATCAGATGAGAATCACCCTGTCTACAAAATCGAAGATCAAAAGACGATCCGTCAAAGCATAGATCATTATAATGATTATGCAATTAGAAATTCTGCGGTTCATGGTATAGGTGAAGACAAAAATGATAATGTTATTTTCCAAGAAGGGGTCTTTACATATCAACTCAATCTTCTGACGGAAGAGCTAAGCGTCTTACCATTGTTTAATCCTAAAGAAAAAGTTCATCTTACTGTAGAAGAGGATCTCATGGTCTACGCTTCATGGGACTCCTATTATAAAGTAGATGATAATTTTAATGTCCAAAAAATAAAATATCCTGCCAATAAAATAGAAAATATATTCAAACAGCGCAATGGTAACATCTGGCTTTCCGGCATACTCAATCAACACGAATACATGTTCGGTCAAGTCAACCCTGATGATTTTGAGTATCAAGGAAACTATAAAGACAAAGAAGGTTTAGCAAATTTTAATTTATTACAAGTTCGAGATATAGAAGAAGACGATAAAGGGATGCTATGGATAGCTACTGCCAACGGTATATACAGATTAGATACAGGTACTAAAGAATTGACTAAGTGGACAGACTCATACGCTCTAGATCAATCCAATCATACTATTGGCCCAGGAATAAGTCAGTTAATTCATCATAAAGAATCTCTGTTTTGGTTTAAAAGTGACTACGACTTTGGATTGGTTGATCTGAATGAAAATAGAATTAAATATTTAAGAAAAATAGATGACGAAATTTCAGGTACACAGTTAAAGATATTGCCTGCTGATGATCATACATTGTGGATAGGAGACAAAAGAGGTATTGCATTTATAGATTTTACGGACGATAACGATATTATATTATCTCACGAAGAAGGAATAGACACAAGAGGAGAAGTCAAAGTAATGAGAAAATTGAAAACAGGAATTATTGCGATTGGCACTAACAATGGTTTCTATACATTCAACCCAGAATATATACTTTCAAAAGCTAAGATCAGAGAATCTAAAGATTTGAATGTACCACTTCTTGTAAATGCATATAGTTATCTAGATGCTCCCTCTAATGAACGCTATCATAAGCAATTTTTATCTGAATCAAATCTTCATATTACTTTAGATCATGATCACAGAGATCTTCAAGTTGATGTATCCATTAAAGATTTTGATTATCCATCAAGACATTCATATAGTTATAAGTTAGAGGGTTTTGATAATGATTGGTCCCCCGAAACGAATGAGAATGTAATTGGCTATAGTAGCATTCCTCCAGGAGATTATAAATTACTGGTACAAGGAAGTGTCTCTGGTGGCGTGTGGAGTAATCAATCCTTAGCGGTTAGTATATCCGTGCATGATGTATGGTATCGAGCCTGGTGGTTTGTTTTATTGATGCTCTCAAGTATATCTGCCATAGTATACTTTGCAACTAATTATTATCAAGGACTGAAGCTTCAAAGGCAATTGGCAATTGCAAAAGTAAGGGATAGAATCTCTAAGGACCTTCATGATGATGTAGGGACAATGCTCGCAAGCGTAGCGATACAATCAGAGCTACTGGAAAACTTTGTAGACGAAAAGACGAAACCACTTGCTAAAAAAATATCTAATAAAAGTAGAGAAGCTATGGGGCGAATGAGAGATACTGTCTGGGCTATCGATTCTCGCAAAGATGGTATTGGTAATTTGAAAGATAGAATGATGGATTACTTATATGAGACAATTCCTGAGGATCGACTAGAATATTCATTCGAAGACCAGGTTTATAATAAAGATCTTGATCTTCCTCCAGATATACGACAGGCTACATATCTAATCTTCAAAGAATCTATCAGCAATATTGTTAAGCACTCAGATACTACATCGATTGACATCTTACTTTCAACTAACAAGGATCAATTGAAATTACAAATCAAAGATCAAGGGTCTCCTAAAAATAGAATTAAAACTTCAGGACAAGGTTTAATCAATATGAAATCGAGAGCAACAAATCTAAATGGAACTTATGTTTTTGACTACGACGATGGATACCAAACAACTGTTGTCTTACCGTTGTTGCTCGGAGACAAATAAAGTTACATAAATCAGAGATTAGATATTTTATTCATTTTCCAATACAAAACCTCCCAAATATACTATCCAACAAATCATCAGTGTATATCTCACCAGTGATCTCACCAAGGTGTTGGAGCGCTTGTCTTATATCCATAGCTATTAAGTCGCCTGTCATGCCATTCTTTAATCCAGCAAGTACGCGATCCAGTGATTCTTGAGATTTGTAGAGAGCATCATAATGTCTATTGCTAGTGACAATCGTCTGATCTGATAGTTCTGATGTCTCAATCACCGCCTTATAGAGACGCTCTTTGAGATAGTCTATATTCATGGAGTTCTTAGCAGATATAGTAATCAGATTATCATAGTCGATAAGTCCATCTTTATAATAATCTTCTGGTCTTGTATATGGATTGAGATCCATCTTGTTGGCGACAAATATTTGTTTGCTCTGAGCGGTGATGACCTTGCTGGCAT
>CAZRXJ010000157.1:0-5700 GCA_964604025.1 uncultured Saprospiraceae bacterium
AGGGCAAGGTGATTATGAAGAAGCTGTAAAAATTATAAAAGCAGTTGAAAGATATACCGAAACTATAGACGATAATGATCGAATATATTATCAACTAAAGATAAGAATAGCTGAGATTTCAGAGCGAATTTATAATGAGCAAGGTGAAAAAGATAGTGTTATAAATGCTCTTCAGCAGAACAGTAAATATACAAAGCTCTTAGGAGATATAGTAAATAACGAAAAAATCAATCAGCTCGTATTTGATAACAAGATCAGATATGAAAAACAAAAACTTGATACTGCTGAGCGCGAAAATAAATACCTCATTGCACTTTTAGTTGGTCTACTTTCGATTGTTTGGCTTCTTACTATTCTGTATCTAAAAAATAAAGAGCAAAGAGTTGAAATTGAAAAGCAGTCCCAAACAATAAGTGAACAGTACAACAAAGTAGAGCAACTTTACAATTATCAGACGACCCTTTTGAGTGAAGTGCATCATCGCATTAAGAACAATCTTCAGTTAATTAAAAGCTTGCTAACTCTTCAGAAGACGAAGTCAAATAATGAGGTCGAAAGTGAAATGCTAGATATGCTTAATCATAGAGTATCATCTATCTCTCTTATACATGAACAACTTTATAACACTAAAGAGTTTGATAAAATAAACGTCGATCAATATGTCAAGGATTTACTTAAGAATTTTAACACATTACTCTCAGAACAAAGCATAGTTATAAAACATCAAGTAGAAGATATAGCACTAAATCTAGAAACCATAACTCCTCTTGGATTGATATGGTCAGAGCTTATTAGCAACTCAATAAAGTACAACAAAGGCAACCCAGACCTTAAAATATTATTGCAATTGACGAAGTATGATCACATATTTCATATGAATTATAGTGATAGCGGTATCGGATATGCAGATGGCCAGTTCAAGTCGAACCAACAGGGTATGGGTTTTATAATTATAAGTAGCTTATCAAAACAACTAGCAGCTGAATCGAAAGCTTACAATGATGATGGCGCTCATTATCATATGAAATTCAAAGAAAAAATTATATCACCACTATAAATAATAAATAGCATCAACAATGAACAGCATCAACGTTTTAATTGTAGAGGACGAATTACTTATTGCAGAAACCATCAAACTATATCTGGAAGAACGTAATCACAACATAGTTGGTATCGCCATATCTTATGATGAAGCGACTACATTAATTAAAGAGAAGCGACCCGATGTTGCTTTGCTTGATATACGGCTCTATGGAGAGAAGTCTGGTATAGACGTCGCTCAATTCCTAAAGGAGAGTGAGAGTGATATGCCATACATCATTGTGTCATCGCAGTATGATCAAGATTGTATAGAAAAAGCTATGCAAGCTGGTGCAGCGGGTTACATCACCAAGCCTATTGCTAAAGAGACACTCTGGTCTAGTCTTGAACTGGCAGTATTGAAATCAGGTGATGTTACTGATGACAAGTTTATAGATCTTAAAATTAGCCATGGACTTCAAAGAGTAAAGCTCTCTGATATACTTTACATCAAATCAGATCATGTTTATGTTGAAGTGATCGGAAATTCATTCAAATATTTTGGGCGATATTCTTTGGGCGATATACTTTCTTTGATCGATCAACCCCAATTCATACAATGTCATAGGTCTTATATAGTCAATACGGATAAAGTAGAAAAGTATTCATCATCAAAGGTTTGGATCAATAAAACTGAAATACCGATCAGTGCTAAACATAAGACTTCAGTCTTGGCGCATCTAAAAACTAATCAAATGTCTGCATAAGAGCTAGTGATGATCAAAGAGATATAAACCTTATCGGCTTTTATTTTTCTCAAGAAGCGCTAATCTTGATCTATCAGCAATTACTTTCTTAATATTGTAGCGTCATTAATGAGATTATGATTCTGCTTTCTACAGATATCAAGGATAAAGTATTGCAAGGTGTAAAGACTCAACTTTCAGAACGAAGGGCTGATATAATATCTGCTAATGCCAAAGATCTAGATGCATGGAAAAACCAAGATCAGGCAATGTTTGATCGTTTAGTTGTCAATCAAAAAAAGATTGACTTGATGATAGAAGCTGTTGATGATATCATCGCTGATAGTGATCCAGTTGGCAACGTGATCTATAGACATAGCCATCCCAATGGAATGGAAGTAGTGAATAAAACTGCTCCATTTGGGACGGTCATGATCATATACGAATCCAGGCCTGATGTTACAATTGAAGCTGCCATGGTCGCATTCAAGTCTAACAATAAAATCCTATTAAAAGGAGGCAAAGAAGCGTTGCATACTAATAGAATCTTGGTGGACTGTTGGCATCAATCATTGAAAGGCCATGGGCTAGAAGAAGATTGGGTTGAGCTACTCGAACTACAGAGAGAAGAAACCCAGTCGTTTCTAAAGCATCCAGATAGACCTATTGATTTGATAGTGCCAAGAGGAGGAGAAGGCTTAATTCAATTTGTAAAAGAACATGCCAACTGTCCTGTTTTGATCAGTGGAAGAGGCAACAACTTTTTATATGTACATAATGATGCTTCTTGGGAGTCAACGATATCTATAATAGTCAATGCGAAGACCGATAAGATATCAGCCTGCAATGCCTTGGACAAGGTATTAGTCAATAGAAAACTACCTCTAATAAAAGAACGCTTGACTCAATTGGAAGATGAGTTAACAAAAGCAAAAGTTGAGATACTTATAGATCATGATATCGATGAACTTTTAGATCAGTCGACATTAATTGGGCAAGACTTATCAACAGAATGGGGTGAAGAATATCTGGATATGAAGTTAGCTATCGGGTTAGTAGATGATATTGATGAAGCAATACAACTAATCAATGAACACTCAGGTGGACATTCCGCAGCGATTATGACTGACCATATGCATGAAGCGCAATCATTCATGGATCGTATAGATGCTGCAGCGGTATATCATAATGCTTCAACGAGATTTACAGATGGAGGACAATTTGGTTTAGGTGCAGAGTTGGCTATTAGCACGGATAAGCTTCATCATCGAGGTCCACTTGGATTGCGCCAACTTGTGACTAACAAATGGTATGTATTTGGTAATGGTCAGATCAGACTATGATTAAAGGCAAGCGCATCGTATTGAAAGTAGGTACTTCTACTTTGACGCATGGTTCGACAAGAATCTCAAGAGGTAAAATCGAAGACATAGGACAACAGATACAACAACTGACTGATGTCGGTCATGAGATAATATTAGTAAGTAGTGGAGCTATAGCTGCGGCACGTCAAGTAGTAGAAATGCGCAATTCTGGCTCGATAGAAGTTAAGCAGGCATTGGCTTCTATAGGACAAGTTCAGCTAATGCGTATCTATCAGGAGGTATTTGGAGATTATAATATATCGGTCTCTCAGTGCCTGCTTACTTATTATGATTTTAAGCATCAGAATTCAAAAGACAATATCATCAATACAATAGAAGCACTATTACAATATGGATTTCTTCCTATTATAAATGAGAATGATACCGTTGCAACGGATGAAATCATGTTTGGAGATAATGATAAGTTGGCGGCCTTAACTGCAGTGTTATGTAAAGCGGACCTATTGGTTCTTGCTACAGATATAGACGGCCTATATAACAATGATCCCAAAGCAGACCCAGATGCTTATCTCATAAAAGAGATAAAAAATCTTCAACCACACATAGATCAAATCGGCGATGGTAAATCCGCACAAGGCTCTGGAGGAATGAAATCAAAACTTGAAGCTGCTCACATAGCACAAGATTCAAAAATACCGACTTGGATATTGAACGGAGGACATCCTAACTTTCTAATTAGAGCTTTGGATCAAAAGAGCACTTTTACAAAGATATTGATCTAGCTTCCGATAGACCCTAATTCCACGCCTTCTGAGTATGCAACTCTAATTTCTTCTTTGTGAAATGCTTCTTTGATTCTACCGTGAAGATCAAAAGTTACCTCCCAATAATTATCTGGATGAATATAAGGTCGGACTGTAACTATAATGTTATGACTATCAAAAGACTCCATACCAATGATCGGTGGTGGATCTTTTAGAATTAACGGATAACCATCTAATGCGTTTTTAATGGTTTCTTTTACCTTGGGAAAGCTCTCTGCGTAAGGCATAGTCACTGACAATTCTAATCTCATATGACCTTTCATGGAGAAGTTAGTTATGACATCATCGGTGACTTTACCATTAGGGATGATGAGCGTTTTGTCACCAGGGGTGATGAGTGTTGTATTGAATATTTGTATGCTTTCTACTTTTCCAAAAAAGTCAGCAATCTGAACCCAATCACCAACTCTATATGGTTTGAAAAATACGATCGTAATACCTGAGGCAAAATTTCCTAAGAAGCCCTGTAGTGCAAGCCCTATCGCAAATACCGCACCTGCAAGAATGCCTATTACTGCAGAAACTTCAAAGCCTAGAATGCCAAGAGCAATAAGCACCACTACAAACTTCAATATTATAGAAGCCATACTCATAAAAAAACCAGATAGCTCAGGTCCTAGGCTTGATCTATTCAAGAGTTTTTCAATGACATTTGCTAACCTTTTAGCTATCCACATGCCGATAATCAATACCGCTATGGCGCCTACTAATTTGGGGGCAAAATCAATTAATGCCGTTGTATAAGTTTCTAATGTTGCTTTCCAATCCATGTCCATAATATTAAAGATCAAATTTTGACAAGTCGGGGGAATAGTGTCTTTTTCTTTTTAACTCGTAATTATAAACAGCTTTTCCCAGAGTACTCAAAAATGGGAGACCTTTTTCTTCGTATTCATAATTACCATCGTTGAATATTTCATTTTTGTTTACTAAGATAGTTGCTGTTAGAAAGTACTCGATATTGTTTTTTACATCCGCGATATAAGAACAATCGGTCAGTGTGCCATATGCCCATCCGACTTTATTGAATATTTTGATATGATCGGGGATGGGCTCTTTGTCGTCACCATTGTAAAAGAACTTAACATAACTGTCATAGTAGTCATCAGCATGATCTTGATGAAAATCAAAATCAAGTGGAGTCTTGGGCATAGTAGAATAGAGAAACCTATATTGATCTTGAGAAAGATTAAACCGCTCATGTGCTTCAAATATATCTGGAAAGATAACCCTCTGCAATGATGCTTCAAGATCTATGAGATTAATGAAGTTCTTTTCTCCCATATCAAAAGGTCGATTTATGATGCTGTCGAGCGCATCGTCAAGATACCCTATGCCTTTAAACGAATTATTCAAACTTGAAAACTGATTATAAATAGCTTCATATTGATCTTGTTCATAAAGTATCTTGCCTGATTCATCAGTTATCTTTACGGGATTAGTATAGCGATTGGATTCAGTATCAAATCCGCTTATACCTACTCTGGATCTTATTCTAGAATTTCTAAACACACCTTTCTCTCTAAGTTCTTCATTGATGTAATCTTGACCCAAAAATTCATACAATCGATTATAAGCATCGTTGTCGCTTACACTAAATATTTGTTCGACATAATGCCCAACGTTGGGAAAAAGAGTGCTTGAGCTACTATCAACGCTTACAGCTTTCTGTGTTGGATGTTCAGCGCCATATTCCAAATTAGAATAAATATTAATATTCGTATTTTCTTTGTTGAGCTCGTTGATTCTTTGCAATGCCAAAAAGGCCACAGGCATTTTGACCGT